>NZ_VKGC01000019.1:0-24091 GCF_007280785.1 Helicobacter mehlei | reverse complement strand
TAGCCCCCACAAGGGGGATATAATCTACACTGCGCCCAAGAACACCCGCTAGGGGTTTGAGACTCTGCGCGCCTTTAGCCACGCCTTTAAACACGGCATCGCCCACAAGGCTTAAAACCCCTTGCTCGGTCATATAGTGCAACATATCCTTAAAATTGCCCTCGCGATTGGTGACATAGTTGCTCAAGGCATAATCTAGGCTACCCCCTAAGAATGCCCCTATAGCCCCCCCTGTAGTTGCGCCCAAGAAGTTGCGGGTTTTGCTAAAGCCTGCACTGGCCCCGGCAAGAGATCCGGCAAGGGACCCGGCATTGGATAGCACAAACTGGCTAAAGTTTTCAAAAAAGCCCTCTTGGATTTTATAGGCTTGGCCCTGCTTGATCCCATACGTATTGCCCTCTTTAAAAAGCGCATCTTCAAACCCCGCTGCCTTGATGATATTAACGACTGCCTGACGGCTCTTTTCTTGCTCTTTGGGGTCGCTAGAAAAAATCAGTTTAAAAAGGGAGTGTTGGGGGTCGGTGTTTTTAAAATAGAGTAAATCTCTGGCCGCTTGCTTGCCTAGGTATTTGGCCCTCTGGTCTTCTTGGTAGGCTTTTAAGTCCTCATTGGGGCTACTAAAGGTGCTATTCCACAAAGTCCTAAAGACATTGCGGTCTTTGTAGATTTGCTTTTTTTGCGCATCGCTCAAGTCTTTGGCGTCTTTGACTTTTAAGATGCTCTGGCGGGTGATTTCCTTATTGTATTCTAGTGCCCCCTTATTGGGGTTTAACCACTCTAGGGGGTTGAATAGGGCATCGCTGACACTGGAATTAGCCAAGTGCTGTTCTATTAAGAACTTTTGCACATTGGGGGGGAGTTTTTCATAGGGGATTTTATGCTCTATGGCCTCATTAACCAACTGCCCGTAATTGGCTTGTCTTTGGCTCTGTTGGCGGGTGCTAAAGCCTGTTAGACTCTCTAGCGTGCCTAATGCCCCCTGTGTTAAAAAATTGGGGTCTTGCTCTTGGAGTTGTGTTGCCTTCTTCTGGAGCTCTTCTAGGGCCTCTTGCGGGCTTTTTTTAACACCGGTGGTGTTGGGCTCTTGGGGGGTGCTGGTGGCTAGGGGGGCTTGGGGGGTTGTTGGGGAGCTGTGTGTGGGGGGCTCTATAATCTGCTCAGAGGGGGCAAAAAGCGGGGTGGCTAGCTCTTTGACGCTCTGCTTAGGGCTAACAAAGCTAAAGCCACTCATCGTGCTTAGATCGTGATAAAGCGCGCGGGTGATCTGCTCAGAATCTAGCCCATTGTCCTTATAATATTTCTCTAGGGCATCTAAGTTGAAGTTATGTTCTTTGCCCTTAAGGAAGTCTAGCACCTCTTTAGGCTGGACGCCTTGCTGGGCTAATTTCTCAAAGTCTAGAGTCGCCATAGCCTACATTAACGCATTTAGAACGGGGAAACAAGGGTTAAACGCAACGCGTTTAATGAGCAATGCGCTAGCATTGCAAAACGCTTTAGCGTTTTAATGGTTATGCTTGCCAAACAAATACCAAAAGGCTAGAACGCGCTAGCTATGCCCACCAAGATGATAAAACCAAAGTGGCGCAAGTTTGCCCAACTAGAGTGGTGTAAGATTGATGACAAGCTTTACATTACACCCCTCTAGCCCCCTATGGTGGGCACTTGGCAAAAGGGCATTTTGCAAAAATGCTATTTTCCACTTGATGACAAGCTTTACATTACACCCCTCTAGCCCCCTATGGTGGGCACTTGGTTAGAGGGCAAATACGGCTCAAATTTGGAGAACTAGAGGAATCTAGGGGTAGCGGGGTGTAGTGGGTGATACCTCGGGAAGAGAGGTGCCACATGAAGGTTCTAGAATAGTGCTTTTAGTGGTCTTAATGGTTCTAGCCGCGCCATTGCATTAGACTACCGGGCGGGGAATCTGTGCCCCTAACACTGGCTCTATTATTCCCTCTTTCCCCTTTATAAACCTTTAAAACACCCTATTCCCACTCTATTTCCCTGCGCGTTGTTTTAGCGGGCTTAAAAGCCCTCATATGCGCCATGTGCGCTTTTGGGCTAGGCGTGTGGGCATTGTGTTAGGGGGTGGGCTAGAGTAAGGGGGTTTGGCATCGGGGTGGTTGATGCAACTAGCTAGCGCATCGATACAGTCGTCTTGTTTGAAGGGGCGATCGGGGTTGAAACTGAAAAGCTCTTTTTGAATCTGCCCTAGGTTTTGACAAGCGTGGGAAAAGAGTAAAAAGCCCGTGTTATAAAAGGGGCGGATCGCTTTGATTTTGGCCACCTTGCTGACCTGACGGCTAGGCGTGTAGCAAAAAATGGCATCGCTTAAGGGGGGCTTGTATTGCTCTTTGGCGCGCTGGTTGTGCTGGGCTAGGGCGACCAATAATAATCTGTGCAAGACTAGGCCTCCCCCTTCGCTCTCAATGTAGGTTTTGGCCTGTGGGTAGGCCTCTTTTGCCTGCAAAATATAGTTAATGGTCTGCTCCTCGCTCCAAACACCACAATAGCAATCTAGCACAATGTAGCGCGCGCTCTGCTTGTAGTTCTCCACCCCCACAACTATAACCGCGCGGTTGTCTGCACTCTCTTTCAAGCTAAGGGCGTTATCCACAAAGATAAACGTATTGAACTGCCCTAGCTCGTGCTGGAATACCTGCTTAAAGTATTGGGGCTCAAAGTACCCCCCGCTGGTGGCTAGGGGTTCTTGCTGGTATTGCGCGCTGAATTCGTCATTGCCCATTTGCAAACGCATTTCCTCTAGTTGCGCGGCATTGTGGCGCGCCTCAAAAAGAGGCGTGTTAGCCGGGCGTGTGTAGCTAAAATCCTTAATCGAATGGATTTCCTCTTGCGCATTGAGGGCTTTAAGCTTAATGACCTTCCAACTCTCTATCTGGGCGCGCTCAAACTCGCGTTCAGATAGCAAAAACGCGCATAGATCGTTTAGCCCTAGGCGTTGCATTAAAATGGTGATGTTGCTTTGGTTGTCCTGCAAACGGCTTAAAACGCTTTCTTTAAAGTTGGCATTGACTTCCCTAACCGCGCTCTTGCTGTTCATCTGGCTAACCTTGATCGGATCGTCTATGAGAATCTGGTGGGCGTGGAAACCGGTTAGCGCGCTTTTAAGCGTGGTGACAAATAACCCACCGCCTTCACGCAAAACGAACTCTTGGGCGTTATCTTGCAAGAACTCTAGGGGTTTGGGGAAGACTTGCGCGTAAAACTTGGATTTCATCAAATCGCGTACTTGGTTGGCAATTTTCCTACACAAGTCATCAGAGTAGCTGATATAAAAGAATTTGCGGGCGCGATCTAGCCCTAGGCTCCATGCAATAAAACAGCGGGCGATAATCTCGGTTTTGCCATAGCTGGGGGGCATGTTGATCATCAAGCGGGTTAAGAGGCCGCCATCTTGGGCACTGATGGGCTGGGTGCATTCTAAAACCTTGCACAGGTAAGCAATGTGCCAAGAATCCAAAAAGGGGGCCAAATTGTAACGCGCCCACTTGAGTTTTACAAAGGTGTAAAAATCCCTCTGGGCTAGGGCCCTTAAAGCTAATTCCTTTTGGGCTAAATTCATTTACGCCCCATTGGGGTTATTAGCGGGGGTTTTTGGCCTGGGTTTTTGAGTAACCCACTCTGGGCTCGAATGGCATTGCCCCCCATCATCGTTTGGGGGTTATCGCTCTCTTGCATCAAACCGCCTAGATTGAAGTTTTGGATATTCTGGGCTAGGGTGTTAGCTTGCATTTGCTTACCCTGCCACCCTCTAAGCGCATTGAGGGCCTTAACATTTTGGGCCTCAATGTTGATCTTGCGTTCCATTTGGGCGTTTTTGATTTTATCCTGCATTTGCTGGTATTTAAAGCCCTCTTCTTGAAGTTTCAATGCCCGTTCGGCCCGTTCATTTTGGGTTTTATCCTGTAGCCTTTTGTGGGCTTTGAGCTCTTCATTATTGAGGATATTATAGACACTCCCACCAATGTTATTCACTTGGTTATGAAAGGTGTTCAGCGCGTTGGCCATAAAGCCGTGTGCCCCCTGCATCTGTGAAAAGCTATCGCTTAGCGCGCTTAAACCCCCTCGCCCGGCACTGATATCGGGTGCTTGCATGTTATATCCTTGTCGCGTAAGAGATCACGCATATTCCCCCACTGCCTACCGTGATGTTGTGCGTGCTCCCGGCTGTGAGCTCAAACCACCCGGCCTTGCACTCTCCTCTTTGCCCATTAAAGCCCCCATTGGCACTCAAAAGCGCGCCAAAGCTAGTCACCCCACCATTGGCATTGCTCCCCATAGCGCTATTTCCGCCCTGTATGAAGATGTAATAATAAATCCCATCTACTGGCGCGTTCCATTGCTGGTTAGTGGCCACTTCTATGACCTGAAAATTGGCCCCGAATTTGTGTTGTTTTTGGCGCAATTGCTCTAAAAGCGTGTGAATCCCACCTAGCTCGGTGTGTAAGGGGGTGCCGGCTATGGCCATCTTGGCAATCAAGTCATCAGCCAAGTTTTCAATGGTGATCTGGGACTGGGCGGTCTTCTCATGGGCGTGGTTATCAAAATCGGCGATCTTATCAGCAACATTGTCGTCATACTCCCCTAGCTTGGCCTGGGCATTGGTGTTGTAATCTAGGGTTTTTTGTTGGTCATTGGCGTTATAGCCATCTAGCTTGGCCTGGGCATTGGTGTTGAACTCTAATAAGAGGTCATTTCCCCTTTGGGCGATCTTGCCTAGCTGTTGGGCACTATGGGTGTTGTGATCTTGAAGGCGCGCTTGGGCATTGGCGTTAAAATCCTGCTGGAGTTGCGCGGCATTGTGGCTGTATTGGTCTTTGAGCTGGTTAGCCTTGTCTGTGTAGCCCTGCTCTAGACGGCGGGCATTGGTGTTGAAAATGCGCGTCTGTTTTTCTGCATTGTCGTTATAAGCGTCTAATTGGGTCTGGCCGATATTTTCCATCGCAACGATTTTTTGATCGGCTTGGGCCATTAGGGCCTTTTCTAGCGCGTTTAAAAAGTCCCGAATTTTGACCACCTCTCTGACATGCGCTTGAATCTCTTCAAACTTCTTTTCATAATCGGTATTAAATTTCTCAATCTGGCTTTCAATGCGCGCTAGTTCGTCCCGTAGGTGCTCGATACTCTCTTCTTCTAATCTGTTTAAAGCCTCTTCAATTTGGGTCTGCAAAGCTAGCAACTTGGTGGTGCTCTCTTGCTCTTGGGTGTTGATGTGGTTAAGGGCCTGATCTTGTTGCTCTTGAATGCTGGTGATCGCCTCTTTGATGAGCCTTTGGAGCTCTTCAATGAAGGCGCGGCTTTTGTTGTTGAGTTCTAAAAGCTGGTTTTTAATGTCTTCCATATTGTTGAGCTTGTTTAAAAGCAATTCGATACTCTTTTGCAAGCCTAAAAGGGCTTTGCCCTCAGCACTAGCACGGCCCAAAAGCTTTTTAACAAGCGCGATCTGGTCTAGCACCACATTAAAATTCTGGTTGATGAGCGCGTTGTTCTCATTCATCACCGCGTTAAACTCGTCAAAATAGCGGTTGTAATCATTGAGCAATTGGGTTAAAAAATCAATCTGGGCGTTGAAAAACGCGCTCTTGGACTCTAGGGCATTGCCCGCATCTGCTAGGGCCACTTGGGCGTTCTCATAAAAGCCCTTTAGCCCTTTAAAGGCCATTAAAATACGGCTCACCCCCTGCAAACACAAATAGATTTGTTCCTTCCACGCCTTTTGTTCATCCAAGCTCTTTTCTAAAAGGGCTAAAAAATCGGCCTCAATCTCAATGGGCGTGGGCACATTGGGGGCTAAATCTTTGAAGATCGGGCCATCCCCTAGTATGGGCACTGCTGGCAAGTTCTTAAGGCCCTTGGGCTCTACAAATTTAGCCACCTCTAGGGCCTCTTGCGCGTTTTTCTGGAGCTCTTGGGCCTTTTCTAGCTGGGCCTTTGCTTGGGTGACTAGGTCTTGGGCCTCTGCTTGGGTGATCTTAAAGGCCTCTTTAGCGCGCTCTTGGGCTAGATTGGCCGCATTTAGGGCCTGGGTTGCTTGTTTAAAGGCCTCTTTAGCCTCTTGTATCTCTTTTTCTTGTTGCTCTTTGAGGGCCTTAAATTCGGGCATTTCATCAATATTGGGGGCGGGCGGCGCTGGCACTTGTGTAGGATCGGGCTGTTGCACTTGTGTAGGATCGGGCTGTTGTTGGGCTTGGGCTTGGGCTTGCTTGGCGGCTGCTAGGGCTTGGGCTAAATCTTTGGGGGCCCCTTGGGGTGTGGGGGCTTGGTTTTGGGGGCCTACATCCACCACTTGGGCTAACCCGACTCGTTGGAAGGGGGTTGGGGTTTTATCCATATCTGCTCCTTATTTTAGGCCTCTAATGGCTTGATCGCGTACCTGTATGTCGATGCTTTTTTGCGCCTCGCCATTCTGGTTGGTGCTCTTAAAGGTGATTTTATAGCTCTTAGGGGTGCTTTGCTGGAATAAAAAGCTATTGGCGCGTGTGATCTCCACCCCATCGACTAAAAAGCTATCTTGCGCGTCTTTGAGCGTGCTAAAGCCCCAAATGCGTACCGGGTGATCGGGCAAGGTCTCTAGGCTTTGGGCGAAAATCTGCACCACTTCGCTAGCCCCCTCAAGGCCATTAAGCCTTTCTAGTTCTTTGCCCAAATTTTGCAAACACGCCTGTAAAAGCGGATCGGGCTTTTCATCTCCAATCAAGCGGATCGTCTGGGTGACCTCGCGCGCATAGGCGGCAATGGCACTCGTGTTGCTCGCATTGCCCACGGTGTTTAAAAAGCTCACATAGGCATTGGCGCGGTTGATTGCGGCATTGTCCTTTAGGCTGGTGATCATGCTTTGGCATTGGATCAAGGCGTTAAGCGTTTGGGCTTTGCTGGCTTGTAGGGTGTATTGCGCATTGAGGTAGTCAATCTCCATTTTGGCGCGCGCTTGCTCTTCAGCTAGGTTATTTTGCGCCTCTTGTAGGTAAAGCTTTTCGTATTCAATAGCTGCCTGCATAGCGGTTGCGTTGAGCTCTTTAGTGGGGAAGTTTTGCCCCCCTAAAGCTTGGCGGACCTCTAAGAAGTTGCGGATAAAGCGGTTGATATTCATATGCGAATCACCTTGCTGGCCACTTGGGTAGAATATAGGCGGTTCAGATAAAGGGCTAGCTGGTTTTTGGCTTGATGGGCTAAATTGCGGTAAAAGCCGATTTTTTGGGGGTTTTGCTCCTCTGTGGGGACCTCTAAGATAGACGCTAGGGCCCCGTATAAAAGCGCATCGCTGGCCATTGTGGGGAGGGGTAGGGACTCATCAAAGTTGCTTAGGGGCTCAAAAAAGCTATAAGCCACGCCCAAATGCCCCTCTTTAAAGGGGGTAACACTCAAGTTGTCCCCCTGCACATAGAGGGCTAGAGGGCCCGTATTCCTGTGCTCACAAGTGCGCTCTCTTAGGGGCGCGTTGTTGAACTTGGCTTCTAAGATGCCCAAGAGGTGGGGGACTTTTAAAAAAGGGCTCTCTTGGGTTAGGGTTTTGAGTTTTTGGGCGCGGTTAAGCTTGAACTCCAAGATGAGGCTAGAGGCGGCCATATTGATGTTGTCTATCAATTCCCCATCGCTAAAACGCAAATCTAAATAATTGGCGTCTTTGAGGCGGGAACGCAAACGCAAGAGAATATCGCTAATGGCGATCATGTGATACCCTTTCTAGCCCCACTTTTTTGCCCTCATTTGTGGGTATTTTCCATGATTTCTTTTACAATTTTAGGGTGTAAGATTTTGCCCGCAAAAAAAGGGAAAACCTGTCTAATCTTGCCCTTTTTATAAATCCAATGGCCGCCTTTTGCCCCGGCCAAGGCAAACCCATTTTTTAGCAACAGCCTATCTGCTTCCTTGACGCTAAGAGGGGGGAGTTCAGCCATTTAAAGCCACCTCAATAGGGGCGATTACAGAATTTTTCTCAGAGAGAACAACGCGCTCGTCTGCCTCTAAAGTTTCCAAATAAAGCTCTATAGCTTCTTTGATGTTCTCTAAAGCTTCTTCGTAGCTTCCCCCCTGTGACACGCATCCTTGCAAAGAGGGCACATAAGCAAAATACCCGTTCTGATCTTTCTCTATGATGGCGTTTAAAAGCATGGCGCTACCCCCTGTACATTTCTCATCATTATATAGATTTGTCATAAAATAGTGCCCTTTCGGCATCTTGAAAATAAGGCGGGTTTAAATACAAGCGCCCCTTTTGGATATTGCGCTCATAGACGCTGATAAATTGCGCAATGAGGGTGCGCTGTTTTTGATCTGGGCTTAGGCGTTTGTGCAATAAAAAGGCCTCTAGCTCTAGGGGGTCCAAGTTTTCAAAGTTGAGCGCATTTGGGTAATCTCTGTAGTGAAGTGCCCCCTCGCCCTCACAGATGGCAAAAAACACCCCATTAAAGCTGTAGTACGTTCGTGGGGGGTTTTGCTCTAGGGGGGTGAGAGGTTGCACGGCCATAACACGCAAGTTCTGCCCATAAAAGTCGTTAAGCTTGACAATCCCTTCCTGCCCAAAATCCATTAAACGCATCAATGTTATTCTCTTTCCATCGGGAGCGCGCTAGCGGCGATCTGCTCATTGGCCTTAATGCGCTCGGCCTCTCTGGCGTTGTAGCGGGCATTTTCAGCCTCGAATTGCTTTTGTGCTAGCTTTTGGTTATTTCTAGCCATTTCAAGCTGTTTATTGGTCGCAAAAATGCTATAACCTAGCCCCACAATGCCCGCTAAGGCATTCAGCCCTTGGATGCCTAGCCCCACAGCCCCTAATGTGTTGCTAAAGCTCAACTGGGGGATACTGGGGGCACTGGGGGCATTAGGAATTCCTGTGGGGGCACTGGGGGCTGTCTCTAAGTCACTTGTATTAAACCCCCAACGCCCGGTAAATTTAAGGCCGCTTTTGCCCAAAGCTCTTGGCCCATTTGTGGCCTTAGCCCAATTGGCATAATTGACCCCCCCGGGGGTGCCATCATTGAAGTTCCCGCTTAGGGGGTTGAAGTTGGGTGCCGGGGTGGTGTTGGTGTTGAAACTATAGAAAGGATTTGCGCTATTAAAGGCTAGGGCACTATTGGCTAGGGCACGGGGTGGGGCTTTAAAACCCCGCTCAATGGTACTCATTTTAGCACTCCACTAACACCTCAGAGGGCAAGAAGTAATGCACCCTTAAAATGGCTAGGCTGTCGGCCTTGGCATCAAAGTTAGCAATGGTGGCGTTAATGGTCTGGGTGCTAGAAGAGGTGAGTAGGATACTGCTTTGGGAAAAGCCCTTAGCGCCCCCATTGATATTGTCTAAAAAATAATCGCCCTTGCCTGCTAGCCCAATATCGATCACGGCGTTGGGTAGGGGGGTGATAATTTCCAAATTCACGCTCAAAACTTCGCTCCCGGCCGGCAAGAGGGCTAGCTCTTTTGTTTTGGCATCTAGTTTAAAAATCGCTTTGCACAAATAACTAATGTTCTTAACTCTTTGGCCTTGCATGCTCACTCCTTGCTTGAAAATAGCCCAATGACGGCAAAATCGGAATCATCATAGATGGGATTAACCCCGCTAGCACTCATAAAACGCGCCTTAGAGATGCCCAAGATGCGATCCACCCCGCAAATGGTCTTGCGGCCCGCATCCTCTGTTTCATTGATGTAAAAGTTGATGCTGGGGGTGCCGGCTAAAACAAGGGCACTAGCCCCAACTAATGCCCCAATACTGATGGGCTGGGCACCTGTGTAGTGGCTGGGGGGTGTGGTGGTGCCACAATTTTGCGCATTGATATTGGCCAAGTATTCGGTATCGCTAACCTCTGAGTTTAAAAGGCCGACATTGACACTGGTCCATACCCCCATATCAATGACGGGGCAATTATCAATGAGCCCCACTAGCCCGCTAAAAAGGGCGTTTTTATCCCCCCTTAGCCCGGCGAACTTTTGCATCTCTTGGTATTCCTTATCGCTTTTAAGCTGGTTGATGGCAAAACTATCTAGTAAGATGATATAGCTGTAATTTTGCACTGAAACCCCACCTGTGGTGGTGCTCTCAGATCGGATCGGCTTGAGGGGGAAGGCCTGCTTGTTATCATGCCTTACCCCCGCTCTAGCTTGGAAGATGGCCCGCCTGATCGCCTTCACACTCATGGTGTCCCCGGCTTGGATTTGCTTAGTGAGATCGGGCACGCTGTCATTGGGGTTTGGGCTCTTATAGCCATCTGTTTGATCACACACGACCACATTAGTGAAGTCATTAGATAAAGCACACACTAAAGCCCGATCGCGCTTGGTCTGTATCCACTCGGTTAGGCTATCGCTAGCCTCTTTGATGAAGTCAATATGCTTCATCGCGCTATAGTGTTTGATTTCTGACTTAATGGCATTGCCCACCACTTCGGGGTAAATGGTTTGGCTTAAAATCTCCAAATTATCAAAGTTGGCATTAAAGTCGGTATTCCCCCTAACACCACTCCCGCTCAATTGCGCTTTTAAACGGGGGCGGTAGGGCTGGTTATCTGGGACTAAATAAGTCCTAACCCCTCTATCACTCCCCCGCCCTGTCAAGGGCTCAAAGGGGCTTTTGAGCCAACTAGCCGCCTCGATCTGTTCGCCGATCTTCACGCTCACATTGGGGTCGCTCTTCCAATTGGCTAGATTGATGTCGTTAAGTCCTGCTAACATTCACGCTCCTTAAAATCTGTTCATCACCATAGAGGCATCCCCACCGCTAGGATTTTGCGCGCTATTGCCCTCTAGGCGTTGGGGCAACTCTTGGGGGGCCTCTTGGGCCTCTTGGGCCTCTGGGGGCTCTTGGGGGCCCTTGTAGGCCTTGTAAAGCTCATAGAGGGCATTAAAAAACTCCACGCCCTGCAAGCTTTCTAATTGCCTTTGGTATTTGGGGGGCAAATCCTCATGGTAAAACGCCATGATCTCATCCATATTGGCATCGGGATGTTGTTGTAAAAAGGCTTGTTTGGCGGCCTCTAAATCTTGCATGTTCCGCTTTTGGGTGATTTCCCCCTGCAACTCTTGGGCGCGTTGCACCTTGCTCCCTAGCTTTTCTTGCAAGAATTGGTTTTGCATCTGTAAAAGCTTTTTGACAAAGCCGGCCTTGTCGTCAAAAAAAAGGGACTCTAATTCGGG
Organism: Helicobacter mehlei; assembly: GCF_007280785.1. Taxonomy (NCBI): domain Bacteria; kingdom Pseudomonadati; phylum Campylobacterota; class Epsilonproteobacteria; order Campylobacterales; family Helicobacteraceae; genus Helicobacter; species Helicobacter mehlei. Next base: position 12,943 of record NZ_VKGC01000019.1, on the reverse strand, counting down.
GGTGGTGTTTTGCGCGGCATAGTTGGCAAAATCGCTCTCCAAACTCTGCTCGGCCTGCTTGATCTCAGCTTGCAATGTCCGTAACTCGACCTCTTGATCCTGCAATGTGGGTTCTGCCATAACTTCCCTTATTTTTTTGGGGCTATTAAAACAGAAGTGCAAAAATATAACAAGGGTTAAACGCAACGCGTTTAATGAGCAAAAGCCCTTAGGCTTTTGCAAAATGCTTTAGCGTTTTAATTTTATGCCCACCAAACTGATATGAAAAGGCACTTGGGTTTTAGCCCTCTTGGGCTACTTGCATCTGCTTAATCTTGTCAAAAAGGGCACTGGCGTAGCTAAAATTCTCCTCCCCTATGGCCTTGCGCAAATCGCGCTCTAGGGCTTTGAGCTTGAAGGCGCGCAAAACCATAGCCTGATCGGGGGGCCAAATGGCCTCATAGCGCGTGGCTAGCGATTCAAGGCCGGCCACTTTGTTGTTGATGAGGGCCTCAAAGACTTTAGGGTATTGGAAGTCCTGCGCGCTTAGGTACCTTTGTGCGGTGAAACGGAAGGCTAGGTCTTTTAACATCGTGGCAAAGATACAGCCCTCGGGCCATAGCCGGTTAGCCGTGTAGCCCTTTTGCAAATGCGGGCTATTGGCCTCTAGCTTGCTTTTGGCCTCTGAGATTTCTTGGCGGACCTGCTTAGGGGCGTGCGCGCCCAAAATCTCCAAACACGCGTGCTTTAAAAAAGGACTCCACCCACCCACTAGGCCCATTAACTCTTTGTAATTCTTGTCGCGCTCTTGGGGGGGGTACTCTGGGCTTAAGCGCGCATTGGCAAAGTACTTAAACCCATTGATTTTGTACATCTCGGGCTTTTTCTTGGGGCACGATCCCACATCCTTGGTGCTAGAGTTTTTCAAGCGGATCACGCAAACCAAAGAATAGGGTTCATTGGGGGTGAAACACATTTTAAGCGCGCGCATTGTTGCCTTGTGCCCGGGGCCGTCATTGTCCAAACAAAGCGCGATTTCCACGCCCATTTTAGAAAAATAATCTAAGTGCCCTTGGTTAAAGCCCGTCCCGCTGATGCACACCGCATGGGGGTACCCATGCACGCCAAATAACATTGCATCAAAAAAGCCCTCTGTGATGATGACCTGCTTTTTTTGGATAATCGCATTTAAAGCGCGATCGATATTCCACAACGTTTCAGACTTTTTAAAATAAGCCGACTCGCGTGAGTTAAAATACTTGGCGGTACGCGCTTCATCGCTTGATAAGGTGCGCCCGCTAAAACCCACAACACGCTTGCGGGCATCTTTGTAGGCAAAGATTAGGCGGTTTTCAAAAGCACAAAAGTGGCCACGCCCATTAAAAAGCCCGCATTCTTGTAGGTCCTCTAGGCTGTAGGCCTTTTTGAGCTGGGTGGTGGTGGCTGGGGTGCAAAGCCCTAGCTCAAAATAGCGCGCGCTCTCTTGGTTGATACCCCGTTGCGCTAAATAGTCCAGCACGATCATGTCCTCTAAAAGGGCCTTTTGGAAAAGCCTATGGGCGTGATCCAAGATCGCATAACCGGGCATTGGCTTTTCCTGTTTGTGGTGGGTGATCTCAAGCTCTATGCCGGCAATGCGTGCGGCCTCAAAGGCGGCATTATAAAAGCTTAGGCCTTGGGTTGCTACAATAAAGTCAATGATGTTCCCACCCTCACCACACCCATAACACCGCCATGTGTTTTTGCGCGGGTTGATCGCAAAGCTTGGTGTGCGCTCGCCATGAAGTGGGCAATGCATTAAAAACACATTGCCGGCCCGTTTTGGGGTGTGCCCTAGCTTGCAAAAAAATTCGATAATATCGGCCTTCTCTTTTAGTGCCGCTAAGCTCTCTGCCTTGATCATAGGGCCACCACCGCTAACTCTTCCATATAGCCCTCTTTGAGGGTGTAGGTGAGGTGGTAGGGTTCATCTTGCCCATTGTCGCTAATAGCCCCCCTAAAGCTCCTAAACAGCGCAAAAATGGCACTCGAATAGCCCAAGAAGTCATTTAAGGGGATGAGCAAATCCACTTTCACCCTGTTTTTCTTCTTGGGGGTTAGATAGCCAATTAAAGGCGTTTCCACCTCTTTGCCCACTGGGATAAAAAGGATTAGGTGGCGCAAGTTTTGCAAAGAGATTGCGCTAGAGGGGATCACTAGGGTGGTCTGCTTATTGATAAGGGCCAATTCGGTTCCCTTGTTTTCAAATTCGATAAAAATGTCCTCGCCCTCAAAGACAAGATTAAAAAAGCTAGCCCCCACGCCACTTGTGATATAATCGCGGGCTAGTTGTTGGCAAGTTTCTTTCTGACTCATTCTGGTTCCTCCTGTGTGTGTTCTTCTGTGTTGATCTCAAAGTTTAAAGCCCTCTCGCCTTTTTGCGGGTCTTTGGGGTCGATCTTGATCCACTCTTTGAGCATAAAAAGCGGGGTGTGGGCTCTAAAAATGGCCTGGTTTAATAGCCCCTCTTGCTTGTTCTTGTAAAACTCTATGCGGCGCATATAGGGCCTCTGCTTGGGGTTGTCCCACTGCTTATATTTGGACACGCCTATATGGATGGTTGCTGCGTGCGCGCCTAACTTGGTGTCAAAGGGGGTGGTTGGGTCGCTCTTAGAGGTTTGCACAATGAAGAGGATAACCACCCCTAGCTGGGCATTGATGATCTCAGCTAGTCTAAAAAACTTCTTGGTCTGCTCCTCTTCACTGCGCCTCCCGGCACTCACGCGGATCATCATCTGCGAGTCGATCAAAAACACCTTAGTCCCCTCTTTGGCCTCCTGCTTGATCTGCGCTACTAGCTCATCAATGGTTAGCCCGCTAAGGCCACCATCATCCATGCGGAAATTGACTGGATCAAAAATGGCCGATCCGATCTGTTCTTGCACGCGATTCATTGTGTCCACAAAGTTTTTCAAAGGGAATTCCAAAGAGTAATACAGCACGCGGTGCTCCATACTCAAATGCCTTAAAATCTGCACCCCTAGGGTGGTCTTGCCCGCCTCGCTATCCCCACTGATGAGGACTAAAGAGTTCTCGGTGATCCCCCCTTTTAAACTGCGGTCTAAAAAGTTAATGCCCGTGGGAAACTTCTTCAAAGGGGGCGACTTGGCAAACTCGGCGGCCCATTCGGCAAAACTGCGCGCGGGGCGGTGGCTCTCTAGGCGGACAAATTTTCCCAAGAAGTCCATATCAAAGATCACGCCACTAAGGTTGGCCTTGGCTAGCTCCTCTGTAAGCTTGCGCTGGGTTTTGAGTAAAAGGGCGGTGCGCAAGTCATCTTTTAGGTGCAAATAACTGGGCATTGCCTCAATGCGGGGGTCCTCGAAAAGCTCTTTGAAAGCCGTGCTGGTGCTAAATTCCTGCCCCAAGGTCTGGATGAGGGTCGCTAGGCTAATGGGCTTGTTCTTGTTTTTAAGCTCTAAAAGCGCGCTGAGCACCTGTTGGTGGGGGGGCTCGAAAGTTTCAAGGGGGAGGCCCTCTAAAAACTCTTCTAGCCATTGCGGATAGGCTGTACACGATCGGACAATGGACTTTTCTAGAAGGTTGTGATCATAGCTCATTTGAGGCCTTTAAAGCCTTGTAGTGAGCATTGTTGCGCAAATAGGCTCGGATATAGAGGTTCTCGTTGGAATACGCTTCTAGGCCCCTTAAAACGCTTTCTAGCAAGAGGGCGTTTTGGCTGGTGTGATCCCTTCTTGCCCTGGCCTTTAAGCGGACGATGATGTGCGGTTTGAGCATGAACTTTTTGCGGACCTTTTTTGTTGTAGGCATTGCGCTTGCTTTTCTGCCAATCATGTTTTTCTCCCTGTAAGAAGTAGCGGATAGCGCATTCCACGATCACGCCACGGCTCTGACCCTCAAACTGGGCGATCGCATCTAAAATCTCCAAGAGTGGGGGCTCTAAAAAAAAGCTCCCCGTGTGTTCTTTGGGCCTTTTCACGCTAGTTTTCCTTTTCGCAAGACTTGTAGGCCTTGAGGGTGGCCCAAGCGATATTGCCAAGGCTTAGGCCCCTGTAGGTGTGGATGAGCTTGTCAAAGGTGCTCAGCGCGTCCCAAATGACGTCTTGAACGTTTTGCGCGTTCAAGCCTAGGCCCTTGTATTGCTCTAAAAGCCGATCCAAAAAGCCCTGCTGGGTGGCCTTGCTCTTGGGGGGAAAGACGTCATTAAAGCCCCTGCGCATAGAGGTTTCAATGCACGAACAGATGTCATGCCCTTCTTTTTTAAGCTCTAAAAGGCGGCGTTGTAAGGCGCGTTTTTGCTCGTAGCTAACCGGGTGGGCGTGGTTACGGTGGGCCACAAAACGCTCGTAGGCTTGTTGCTCTTCTGGGCTAAAGGGGGGCACTTGGGTTTTAGGCGGGGGGGCTTTGAAGATGGAAGAAACTTTGTTTTTGAAAGCCTCATAAAAGGCGCGTTTCTTCTGGGGCGCGTTCATGCCCTTTTGGTAGTCAAAGCCTTTCACGGCCTCACACACATGCATGCGCGCGTGCGCGCTTTTGGTTTCTTCATGTTTCTTGTGTACAGTTTCTTTTATTGTGTGTAATTTTTGCGTTAAGGTGGGCATCCCCTTAGAGACGGCATAGCGGGGGTCAAACCCCCCTGTGATAGGGGACTGCAACCTTATGTCTTTTTCTTGCTTAAGGTGGGGGCCTTCATCTGTGGGGGCCTCTTGGGGCATGCACAAAATCCACTGGCGTATCCCGGTGATACGCCCCCTAGCGGATCGTTTGTAGGTGATTTGCAAAACCCCGGCTTGGCGCAACTCGCGGATGTATTTATTCACCGTGTTAGGTGTGAGATTGAAGGCCTCACAAAGCTCTAGAGTGCTTAAAACCCAATTGGTGGGTAGGTGGTTGATGTACATCACGATGGCCAAGGCCTGCGGGCTTAAAGACAATTTAAAAATCCCATTGGGCACAACAGAGTAGTTGCTACCGGGGTTAAATTTGGTGATTAAGGGTTCAGAGTGCGTCATTGGTAAGCTCCTAGAGAGATGTTTTCAAGCGGGGCAAAAGAGGCCTGGGGGTTGGGGATGTAGGCTGCGTATGCGCTAAGGGTGATCTGGGCGTTGTTGTGCCCTAGGGTCGCGCTGGTATGCAATAAATTACCCCCGTAGCTAAGCATCATACTTGCAAAGGTGTGGCGGGTGCAATATAGACGGCGTTTGGTAATCCCGCATTGTTCTAAGAGGCGGTGCCATTGTTTGCGCAAGTTCAAACGCCGCCCCGGGGGGTTGGGGAAAAGGGCGTCTTGAATGCCGTTTTGGGTGATGTAGGCTTTGAGGGCGTTTTGCAAAGAGGCGGGGATGCTGATGGTGCGGTTGGAGCTATCTGTCTTGGGGGTGAGTATTTCGCCATATTCGCTGATGGTGCGTTCAATGCGTATCGTGCCCCTTTCCAAGTCAATATCGCCACGCCTCAAGGCCAAGATTTCGCCCACCCGCGCGCCGGTTAAAAAGGCGATGGTCAAATAGATCCGCATAATCGTATCCCCCTTGCAAAGTTCTAGCACTTGGCTAACTTCTGTTGGGCTTAAGGGTTGCTTGCCCATCGGCTTTGGGGTTTGGATACGGCGCTTAAAAAAGGGGTTGGCCTGGATGTAGTCCATTGTCATTGAGAAGTCCAAAAAGTTTTTTAGACAAGAGATGAGGGATCGGGTGTGGGTGCGGGAAAACCCCCGCCCCGCTAGGGCGATATAGAAGTTCAACACGCTTTCCTTGTTGATGCTCTCAATGTAGGTGGGGTTGCCCAAAAGCTCTAAAACGCGCCTCATGTGGGCGCGCATAGTGCGCTGGGTGGTGGGTTTGAGGCTTAGGGTCATCTCTAAAAACTTATCCACCACGCTAGATACTTTGATGGGGGACATCAAGGTGCTAGTGCTGTGGGCGTTCTTGATCTGCTGGAATTTGGCGCGCCGCTCGCGCTCAATCTTGCCCCCATCCACCTGCCCGCCTAGCTTAACATACATCAGCGCGCGGTTATCGGGCGTGTCATCTACCCCTAGGCTTTTGCGGACCCGCTTGGTGCCCTCGTAGGTCTCAAGATATAGCTTGCCCTTTCGGTTGTAAAATCGCATAAACACTCCTTGTTTTGGTTTTCTTAAGTCTTATTTTCCCGTTCTTGACGCGCTTTTTGGCTTAAACTTTTTTGGACCCCCCCTTGGGGTTTTAGCTTTGAAAAGCCAAGTGGTTTTTTCAAGCCCCTAGGCTGTGCCACAAGTGAGACAAATTGGCACAAATTGGGCACAACAGCCTAAGGCTTGACAAGCCCCCAAAAAGCTAGCTAAGATACCCGCCCAATACCACCTTTTAAAAGGAGCACAAAGATGGCCGCCTTCAAGGTTTTTTTATGCGATTGTGACGGCACGCTAACCGATGGGGGGATGTATTATCTCCAAGATGGCACACAGCTTAAAAAGTTCAGCGTTGCCGATGGCATCGGCTTTGAGCTACTCAAAGCTAGGGGGATTAAGATAGGCATTTTAACCGGTGAGGTGACCCCAATTGTGGAACACCGCGCCAAGCGTTTGAAGATGGATTTTTTGCATCAAGGTTGCACCCCTGAGGGCAAATTAAAGGCCCTAAAAGACATCTGCGCTCAAGAGAAAATCACCCCTGCCCAAGTGGCCTATGTGGGTGATGATGTAAACGATTTGCTCGTGCTCGAATGCGTGGGGTTCAAAGGTTGTGTAGCCAACGCCCACCCCCATTTAAAAGCTTTAAGCGGGATTGTGGTTTCAACTAAAAACGGCGGTGAGGGAGGCGTGCGCGCGCTCATTGATCTATGGTTGGATAATCCTAAAGTGCTTAAGAGTTAATTTTAAGCTAGCGTTTTGAGAGCTTGTTAAGGGCGCGCAAGGCCAAAACCCCGATCAAGCAAGCCCAAAAGCCCAAAAGATAGGGCAGGGGCATAAAAATTTTAAAATCCATCAGCACAAATAAGCAAACAAGCAAGAGCGCATAAGCCCCTAATTTGAGCCAGCTAATAGAAGTTTGCACCCCCAAAGCAAAATGGGCAAATTTAGAGAGTGTTTTGTCTGCTTGGGTGTTTTGCAACACGCCTTTAAGCTTTTGATAGCCCGCCAACAAGATCAAGAAAAAGCCCCAAAAGCTAGCCCCAAAGTTGAGCGCGCCCAGTGCTCCCCACTTGAGAGCCACAAGCCCCACCAACAAAACATGGTAGGCTAGTAACACCAAAACGCATTTTAAGCACATTAAGGTTTGTCTTTAAAAATGCGGTATTTAGGATCGTTAGCCAGCTCATCTAGGGATTTTTTAGTCTTTTTGTAGGCTTTATAGACATTTAAGATGGCCCCCCCAACCCCCCAAGCCACGCCCAGCCAAAAGAGCCAAGTTAGACCCGTCAGCTTCTTTAAACCATAGCCAATCCCAATGCCAATTAAGATCGCCACCACGATGGAAATCCCCAAACTCAAAGCATCCGCCCCCTCGATCACCTTTTTAAATTTGGGATCAGACTCCATGCCTTATCTCCTCAAAACTCTCACGCGCTTTTTGCAGACATTGATCCAAGATGTCTGGATCCATCGGCGTGCAGATAAAGCCACTCTCAAAGGCAGAGGGGGCTAAATACACGCCCTTTTGGAGCATTTTTTGGTGGAAAGCGGCGTAAAGTCCAGTATCGCTCTGTTTAGCTTGTTCAAAGTTTTGCACCTCTTGGGTGCTGAAGAAAAAGCCAAACATGCTCCCCCGCACGCAAGTTTGCACGCTAAAACCATGCGCCTCTCCGGCTTGTTCCAACCCGGCACAAAAGCGTTGGGCTAGGACTTGTAATCTATCATAAAGATTGGGATCGCGTTGGATTTTTTCTAATGCCACAATCCCAGCCGCCACAGCCACGGGGTTACCACTCAGCGTGCCCGCTTGATAGACTCCCCCTGCAGGGGCTAATAAATCCATAATCTCAGATCGACCCCCAAAGCAAGCTAAGGGTAGCCCTCCACCAATGACCTTGCCAAAGGTAACCAAATCGGGTACCAAATGGTGATAATGTTGCGAACCATTCGCTGCAACTCTAAATCCGCTCATCACCTCATCAAAGATCAACACGGCGTGGTGTTGTTGGCATAGTGTGTGCAGTTCTTGTAAAAATTCCAACTTAGCGGGCACTAAGCCCATATTACCCGCGATGGGCTCAATGATGACACAGCCGATATTGCCTTGTCTAAAGCAAGCCTTGACCGATTCAATATCATTATAACGCGCCACTAAAGTATGGTGGCTAAAATCTTGTGGGACACCCAAAGAGGAGGGCACGCCAAAAGTCGCACACCCACTCCCCGCCCCCACCAACAAGCTATCGCTATGCCCGTGGTAACAGCCCTCAAACTTTAAAATATCATCTTTACCACTGAAAGCCCGAGCTAAGCGGATCGCGCTCATGGTCGCCTCTGTCCCGCTACTCACCAAGCGCACCTTTTCTAAGCCCTCATAGCTCAAAACCAACTTTTTAGCTAAAGTGGTCTCTAACTCTGTGGGCGCGCCAAAACTAAAACCCCTTTGCAAGGTTTGAATCACCCGCTCCTCAATTTCTGCATCAGCATGCCCAAAGAGCAAGGGACCCCAGCTTTGCACAAAATCCACATAAACATTCCCATCCACATCGTGCAACAAACAGCCTTGCCCCTTGTAGATAAAGGGTGGTATGCCCCCCACGCTTTTAAAAGCGCGCACGGGGGAATTAACCCCCCCCGCAATGACCTGTTTGGCCTCGTTAAAATCATTGATGCTATGCAAGAGCGCATGCCCCAATTCTTTTTTAGCCATTGCTAGTCTTTAAGTCCAGCTTTAAAAGTGATTTGCACCTGAGACCAAGTTAATTTTTCATGTTGGGCACTGCAGGCGGTGGCAAGTTTATGGAAGGCATCTTTGAGTCCAAATTCCATGATATCTAGCACGCCCGTAGCGACCAATTCTTTATCTTTAATGGTGTAGCTCATGGGCACTTTCACGCTCTTACCATTCATGCGCACAGAAGCAAGTAAGGTCCCTTGATCTTCCCCAGCCACCACATTTCTAAAAGTCACTTTGAGACTCTGATCTTTGAATTGGTTAAAAAACGCTTCTTTAACATTTTTAGTTTTGAGCTCATCGTGCAGATTAACTTGGGCGACATTGATTGTAGCGGTGGCTTTATCCAGCATATGCGCCACGCTGGAAGTGTCTTTGTTAAAGCGGTAAAGCACATGGTCAAAAGTGCCTTCTACACCGACTTTTTTAGCCGTTTTAAAAGCGGTAAAAGACATGCTAACCTTCGTGGTATCTAAACTATTGGCTTGTAACAATGCAGATGCCAGTAACGCTGCTATCGTAAATTTTTTCATCCTATCTCCCTTGATTAATTTTTGGCTTGAAGCCTTAGGGGTCTTATTATAGCATAGCACAAAGGGCTCTCCATTTACCCTGAGTGCTTAAGTTCTATGCGGGTCTTGCTATGTTACCATGGTGAAAACAAAAGGGTCGCCACTCTGTGAAAATCCTACACTTAAACGCCACCCTCACTGGAGGAGCAGCTCGAGCTACCTTGCGTTTGCATAGTGCCCTCTTGCAAGAGCGAGTGGATAGTTTGGTCTATGTGCAAGACACACGGGGGGGCATGCTCCATGATCGCATTTTAAGCCCGCAAGGTCTTAGCAAAACTTGGGCGCGCTTACGCCCTTATTTGGACAAAGCCCCGATTTTGTTCTACCCCAAGCGCACAAGAGGCACATTTAATATTGGTTGGTTGCCCTTTAGCGGGGTGTTGCGCACCATTGAAAAGATCAGGCCCGACATTGTGCATCTGCATTGGATCGGGCGTGGGGTGATTCCCATCTACGATCTACCAAAAATCCCGGCACCTCTAGTGTGGAGTTTGCATGACATGTGGGCTTTTAGTGGCGGGGATCATTATTATGGTGATGAAAACGAACATGCCTATAGGCATTCCTGCATTTTAAATAGCCCCTTTGATTACGATCTGGCCACCCTTGGCTTTGGTATGAAAAAACGGGCGTATGCGCAAATCTCCCATTTATACGTGGTGGGGTTGAGCAACTGGATAAGTACGCGGGCTAGACAGAGTGTCTTGCTCCAAGACAAACACCATGTGGTCATCCCCAATCCGATCAATACCCACCACTACCGGCCCCTAGACAAACAAGTTTGCCAACAATTATTAGGCTTGGATACCTCCCACCAGCTAGTGGCTTTTGGGGCTATGGACACAAGTAATCCTATTAAGGGTGCAGATCTTTTGCTAGAAGCCCTACATCATCTTAAAGGGCAACAAATCGAGCTGGTGATCTTTGGAGCAGACACGCCCAATAATATGCCCCACTTGCCCTTTAAGACACATTACCTAGGGAAGCTCACTGATAACGCTAGCCTTGTGGCGTTGTATAATGCGGTGGATGTAGTGGTCGTGCCTAGCCGCCAAGAAAATCTAAGCAATGTGATTTTAGAGAGTTTGGCATGTGGAACACCTATAGTGGCTTTTGAAGTGGGGGGCAATGGCGATCTAATCAGCCACCAAGAAAATGGCTATCTAGCCCGCCCCTTTGATGTGCTGGATTTAAAGGCAGGGGTTGAATGGGTGTTAAATACCCCGGATTATCCTAAGCTCTGCACGCATGCACGCATGCACGCAGAGGCGCATTTTAGTCAAGAGGTGATTGCAAAAAAATACATTACGCTTTATGAGGGCATTTTACTTGGATAGACCTCCAAGACTTTTTGAGCAGCCCCCCAAGCTAGAAGATTCTAAGCATTTTGAGCGACTTGCTATCTACCCTAGGGCAACTCTGCAAGGGGGCTTAAGGACTAAAGGGCTTTTCAAGCACAGCGTGCCTAATCAGCCCCTAGTGAGTGTGATCATGGCAACCCTGAATAGCCAACAATTCTTAGAGGCGACCTTGCAGAGCATTTTGGATCAAAGTTATGGCAATTTGGAATTATTGGTCATCGATGGGGGTTCCAATGATAGCACTTTGCAGATTTTGCAAACTTATGCTAACAAAATCGATTATTTTATGAGTCTTAAAGATAAGGGCATTGCGCAGGCTTTCAATCGGGGCGTGCGTCTGGCTTTTGGGGATTATATTAATTTTCAAGGTGATAGTGATGGCTTTGTTGCCCCTAATGCCTTGCAAGAAGTGATGGCAGGCGTGCAGGGGGAAATGCTCATTAGTGCGCGGGTGGTGCGCGTGGATGAACAAGGGGATGTGCTCTACACCTCTGATTATCTCAAAAATTTTGATAAAAACCTATTGCGTTTCAAAATGATTCACCACCAAGGACTTTTAACGCACCGGGATTATTTTAGCATCTATGGGTTGTTTGATGAAGATTTGATCTTTAGCATGGATTATGAGCATTTGTTGCGTTGTTTCCACAACTTCCCCGCATTTGTGTCTAAAGTTGAGGTTTTGGCACGCTGGCGTGCAGATGGGCTGGGGACTGATAAAGAGTTGGAGATTTTTAAAGAATGGGCACAGATCAAGGCACGCCACCAAATCGCCCCGGCCTTAGTGCTTAAAGCCATTGAAAAATGGATTTTGGCTAAGTTCTATCTTAAAAAGGCTCTTAAGTGGATCAAACACTAGATTATGTGATCACCACCCCCTTGCCTGTGTTTTACAAGGTCAATCTCTATAACGAACTAGCCAAATCTTTAAAAATCTTTGTGGTGTTCTTGGCATCTGAAACTAAAGAAAAGCGCGCGGGGGATTTTACGGGTCTAAAAAATGCGTGCTTTGAGCACGCCACCCTTTTTGCAGGCAATTTGCAAGAACGCCCCTTGTGGAAAAATAGCTACCAATTAGTCCAGATTTTAAGGCAAAAGCCCTGCAAATGGTTGCTAGTGGGGGGGTGGGATTGCTTGGAGTTTTGGGCAGGGGTGCTAGCCAGTCCTAAGGCCCAAAATGCGATCGTAGTCGAATCGAGCATCTATGAGAGCACCACGCGGGGGGTGAAGGCGTGGCTCAAGCGGGTTTTCTTAGGGCGTATTTCAAGAGCTTTTGTTTGTTCACATAAGCATGCCAAACTCTTAGAGGTGCTAGGTTTTAAGGGAGAGTTTAGAATCACGCATGGTGTTGGGATCATCCACAAGCCCCTACTTTGTAGAGATAAGCGTTCTTATGCCAAACAATTTATTTGTGTGGCGCGCTTGAGTGGGGTTAAAAATTTAGAGTTTTTATTGCGTGTGTTTCACAACTTGCCCGATTTTTCTCTAAGCCTTGTGGGCACGGGGGAGTTGGAAGAGGCATTAAAACGCATGGCAAGCCCCAATGTGGCGTTTTTAGGGGCGGTTGAGAATGCCCGCTTGGGGGAGTTGTTCTGTGCTTTTGATGGCTTGATCTTGCCCTCTTTGAGCGAGCCTTGGGGTTTGGTGGTGGAAGAGGCCTTGGCCGTGGGTTTGCCGGTGTTTGTGAGCAGTGCTTGCGGGGCGCAGGTGCTGGTACAAGAGGGGGTTAATGGCTTTATCTTTGATCCAAAAGATGAGATGAGATTAATAGGGCTTTTAGAAGGTCTGAGCCTTGCTGGTTACAAAACTCTCTTAGAGGGGGCTTTAGCTTGGAGTTTAGAGGCTAAGGACAACAAGCAAGTACAAGCCTATGCCCCTAAGTAGTTTTAAAAATTGCCACAGAAAACATGGCTATTTACAAGTGTGGTAGTGTTGCTAATTGTCTTGACTTGCTGGTTTTAAGTTATAATGCTAGGGATTTGCCCATTTTGGGATTTTGATTAATTTAAGGATGTCCATGCTTTTGCCTGTTTATTTTGTTTCGCTTAAAGATCACCCCCGGCGCGCACATTGCCAAAGTATTATTGACAATCCGCCCCCGGGGGGGGGGGGCGGCGCCGGCGGCGGGTGCCCCGGGGCGGGGGCGAGGGGGGGGGGGGGGAGGTCTCGGGAGAGCGCGGGGGTA
>NZ_VKGC01000018.1:0-26619 GCF_007280785.1 Helicobacter mehlei | reverse complement strand
TTAAAACTCATTCTAGCCGTTGCGCTCTCCTTTATCTTTTTAACCATTTATAGCTATTATTTCCAGCAACCCACCCCCCCCCCAAAACCCCCCCCCCCACCCCCCACCCCCACAAAAAACCCCCCCCCCCCCCCCCCCCCCCCCCCACAAACTCTACCCACCAAATCTTGTCGCACGCTTGTATGCACAAAATAGGGGTGGGCATGTTGTTGTACTAAAGGGTGTAAGCCCTTAGAGATTTTTGCATAGATCGCATCAAAGACCTCTACTGGGTGTTTAGGGTTTTGTAGACTTTCTAACAAGGGCTCGGCGTTGCGCTCTCGAAGCCCATATTTTAAACAAGTCTGTTTAGAGAGATGAATCACAAAAATGCGCATGGCTTTCCTACAAAGATGGTGTATCATTATAAATTATTATGTCTTAAGGTTGTGCATGCCCTACCAATACCCTTTTTTAGACTTAAACACTCTCCATGCGCCCTACAAGGAACGCTTTAAACAGATTTTAGACCATCATTTAGACGATTCTAGTTTCATCAATGCCCCCATTAGTGCCGATTTTCTACATGCCTTTAGCCATTATTGCCAAAGCGATTATGGAATCGGTGTGAATAGCGGACTGGATGCGCTCACCTTGATGTTAAGGGCTTATCAAATCTTAGGGGCACTCCCTAAGGGGGCGGGTGTTCTCGTACCCTCTTTTACTTTTATTGCCACCATTTTAGCCATTCTGCATAATGATTTGATCCCCCAATTTGTCGATGTGGGGGTGGATTATTTGCTCGACCCCAAACTGGTAGAATCTGCCATCACGCCCCAAAGCAAAGCGATTCTAGTGGTGCATTTATACGGGCAGAGTGCTAATATGCGCGCCTTGCAAGCGGTTGCGCAAAAACACCAACTTTTGTTACTTGAAGATGCCGCCCAAGCGCATGGTGCGCTCTTTGAGGGTCAAAAGGTAGGCTCCTTAGGGCATGCTAGTGCCTTTAGTTTTTATCCCAGTAAAAATTTAGGCGCATTGGGCGATGGGGGTTGTGTGTTGAGCTCTGATCCACAAGTCATCGAAATGGTGCGTATTTTGGGCAATGATGGTGCACCACGCAGAGATCACGCGCTTTATGCGGGCTTTAACTCACGCTTGGATAGTTTGCAAGCCAGCTTTTTACACGCCAAGCTACCCCATTTAGATTGCGACAATGCTAAACGGCGTGCGGTGGCGCAACTCTATTTGGAGGGCATTACAAACCCCCATATTGTTTTGCCCCCGATTAGAAATTTTGACGAACATGTTTTCCATCTCTTTGTGATCCGCACACACGCTAGAGACCGGCTCCAAAAATACTTAGCCAAGCATTCCATAGAAACCAGTATCCACTACCCCATCCCCTGCCACTTACAACCACTCTTAAGCACATACAGCCACATAGACCTACCTAACACGCAACGCTTTAGCCAAGAAATTTTGAGCCTGCCCATCAGCCCTACCCAAAGCTTGGAGGCCACACGCTTTATTATTGAGGTGATCAATGGGGCATGCTTAAAATAGCCCCATAGGATAAGACCCATTCTGCCAAAATAACATGTAATTTTAAGTATATACGCTAAGATAGCAAAAAGAAAGGACCTCCATGTCTTGTGTGTTGGTGATTGATATTCAAGAAAGATTATTCTCCGTGATGGCCAATAAAGATCTATTGCTAGAAAATTGCACCCGGTTTTTAAAAATTGCACGCACTTTAGAGCTCCCCATCTATGCCACCGAGCAAAACCCGGCAAAATTAGGCCCCACTCTAGCCCCCATCAAGGAATATTTTACTCAAGAGGCTTGGAACAAAGAAAGTTTTAGTGCCTATCCCGTTTTTAGCGCAACCCACAAATCCCCCCTCATCCTTTTGGGGATTGAAGCCCATGTTTGTGTCTATCAGAGTGCTAAAGATTTTTTAAAACATGGCTTTGAGGTAACTTTGTTAGCTGATTGCACCAGTTCTAGGGATTTGCAAAATAAAACTCTAGCCCTAGAGGAGTTAAGGCACTTGGGGGTGCGGATTTTATCGACTGAAATTGTCGCTTTTGAATGCATGCAAACCTACACCCACCCGCAGTTTAAGACCATCTCCCAAATTATCAAGTAGCTTTAAGCGTAATAATCCACCGCACCTTGAAAAATGGGCATGGCAAACTGACCCGGGACATTTTGATAAAGACCGGGTTTAAAACGCTCAGTATGCCCCATTTTGCCAAAAATACGCCCACAAGCCGAGGTGATCCCCTCAATGCCACAGAGTGAGCCATTAGGATTAAAGGGAGTCTCTAGGGCAATATTGCCTTGCAAATCCACATACTGGGTGGCAATTTGATCGCCTTGGGCTAGATCGCCAAGCATGGCAGGTGGGGCAAAAAAACGTCCCTCCCCATGCGAGATGGGCACAGCGTAAATCTCCCCCACTTGCGTGCGTGCCAGCCATGGCGAACGATTTGAGCGCACCTTGATATAGGCAATTTGGCTTTGGTGGCGTAGGAGAGAATTAGGCAGTAAGGTCGGGTGATTTTCTTGTGAAGGGACAGACCGCCCAAAGGGCAAGAGACCGGTTTTGAGCAAAGCCTGAAACCCATTGCAAATCCCCCCAATGAGGCCGTCTTGATGTTTTAAAAGGGCTAAAATCGCCTCTTGTAAGCTGGGGTTGGAAAAAAACGCTTTGATCATCTTAGCCGCCCCATCGGGTTCATCGCCTCCCGAAAAGCCCCCAGCTAAAAATAAAATTTGGGACTCTCTAAGAGCTTGGCGCATGGCTAGTATTGATCCGGTGCTAGACTCAGGAGTTAGAGTATTGATGACAAGAGAGCGCACCAAAGCCCCCGCCCTCTCAAAGGCTTTTTGGGTGTCTATCTCACAATTAGTGCCTGCAAAAACAGGGATGAGTACACGCGGTTTGGCGATCTTGGTGTGGCTTTTAGGTAAATCGCAGAAAATCTTAGCAGGCGTGTGTAGGTCTAAAGCCTTGGGGGCTTTTGTGGGGTAAAGTTGTTCTAGAGGTTGTTCTAGTAGTTCTAGCAGGGTGCTTAATGGCAAACATGCAGACACGCGTTTGATATGGGCTTTAGCTGTGGTGTGTCCCAAGAGAATCCCCCGATCCAACTTTTGTGTGCATTCCACCACAAAGCCCCCAAAACACGGATCAAAGAGCAAATCTAGGGGCACTTCTTCTAATTCAACCCCAATTTTATTCCCCAAACACATCTGCAAAATCGCCTGCGCTGCGCCTTTGCGCCCCAAAGCAGAAGCGGAGAGGATCACCTCTTGGACGATCAGGGCGTGTAAATAAGTGAAGAGTTCTGCAAAATCATAGGGGAGACCATGCAAATCTAGGGGTGGGGTCAAAAGATAGAGATAATGGTTTGCACCCTTGAATTCGGGGCTAATCAGGCGTTGGTTTTCTTGGGCACAGAAGGCAAAACTAATAAAAGTGGGGGGTACGCTTAAATCCTCAAAACTCCCACTCATCGAATCCTTACCCCCAATGCAGGCAATGCCCAGTCTTTTTTGGGCTAAAAATGCGCCTAGCAACGTGCCTAAAGCCTTTCCCCATTTAGATGGGCTGTCCAAACATTCAAAGTATTCTTGAAAACTCAAATAAATATCTTTGAATTGCGCCCCACAAGCTATCAGCTTACACACACTTGTAACCACGGCAAAATACCCCCCCTTGATGGGCTCTTGCGCGCATGCATGCGGATCAAAACCAAAAGCCACTAGCGAACAAGTATGGGTTTGCTCAAAGGGGATTGTGTGTGCCATCACTTGGATGGGCGTGCTTTGGTAAGCCCCCCCTAAGGGCATAAAAATTGTGTTACTCCCAATGGTGGAGTCAAATTGGCTCACCAGTCCTTTTTGAGAACAAGTATTCAAACCCAAAGCGAGAGCTTCAAAACTGAGGGTAAAAGAATGGACGCATTTAGGCAGGTGTGCACTCTGGCTAATGTGCGCATGGGCTAATCTGGGTGCACCCCCGCTTTGCAAAAGTGTTATGGGGATATGTGCTAGGCGTTTTTGGTGATAAAAAAGTTCAAAATACCCGCTTGGCGTTGTCTGCCCCACGCATGCGCTTAATACCCCCTCACTCTCACAAAGTTTGTTGATCATGTCTAAGTCTTTGGGGTCAATAAGAATTGCCATGCGCTCTTGAGACTCGCTTAGGGCTAGATCGAACGCGCTCAAACCTGCATATTTTATGGGCATTTTATCTAGTTGCACGATCACGCCCATGCTGGCTAACTCCGGGATGGCTACACTCACCCCGCCCGCCCCCAAGTCGTTACAACGCTTGATGAGCTTAGTAAAATGCGGGTTGGCAAAGAGTCGTTGCAATTTGCGCTCTTGCAAGGCATCGCCCTTTTGTACCTGCGCCCCGCAAAGCTCCAAAGATTGAATCTGGTGGGCTCGAGAAGACCCACTAGCCCCCCCCAAGCCATCTCGCCCCGTGCGCCCACCTAGTAATACAATCAGATCGCCCACAGCAGGCTCTAAACTCTGCACGCATTCTTGAGGGGCAACCCCTAGCACCGCGCCTAATTCTAAATGTTTGGCTTTATAGCCTCTATGATAGACCTCTTGGACAAGCCCAGTAGCCACGCCAATTTGATTACCATAGCTACTAAAGCCCTGCGTGGCTTGCTTAGCGATTTTAATTTGTGGGAGTTTGCCTGCTCGGGTTTTTCCAATGGGTTCTAAAGGATCGCCACAGCCTGAAATGCGTAAAGCCGCATAGACATAACCCCGGGCGGAAAGCACATCGCGGATTGCCCCACCCACACAAGTAGAAGCCCCTCCGTAAGGCTCGATCTCAGTTGGGTGGTTGTGGGTTTCGTTTTTAAAAAAGAGATAATAGGGTTTAACTCCTTGGGGGGTCTGCACCTTGATAGATAAAGTGCAGGCGTTATTTTCGCTACTTTGCACCAGTTGGGGGAGTTTGTTTTGTGCGCTTAGGTATTTGGCCATGATGGTGGATAAATCCATCAGGCTAATGGGTTTGTTATGCCCGAGTTCTTGGCGCACTTGGAGGTATTGATCATAAATCTCTTGGGCTAGGGGGTGATCTAGATGCACCTCTAGTTTGGTTAAAAAAGTGCTGTGGCGGCAGTGATCAGACCAATAAGTGTCTAAAATTTTGAGTTCTAAGAGATTGAGGTTGGGGAGTTGCTCTTGGATGATTTTTAAATCCTCTGGACTGAGGCAAAGTTGGTGCTGTCTGATAAAATGGCTAAAATCTGACAGGTTGGCAAAATTTGCTAGTTCTAGTTTGGGGCTGGTGGGCATGCTTGCTTGAGCTTGGCTAAGGGGTAGGGGGATTTCGTGGTTTTCTAGGGGGTTGGTTAAGTAGGTGCA
Organism: Helicobacter mehlei; assembly: GCF_007280785.1. NCBI lineage: Bacteria > Pseudomonadati > Campylobacterota > Epsilonproteobacteria > Campylobacterales > Helicobacteraceae > Helicobacter > Helicobacter mehlei. The sequence continues at coordinate 21,237 of NZ_VKGC01000018.1, read as the reverse complement.
GATGGATTTTATATCCTCGGTACTGAGATTCCCATAGAGTTTGTAAATACTGGCATGCTCAACTAGAGGTGTGGGTGCACTGGGATTTAACACCTGCAAGGCTAGTTGCGCTGCCTCACTTCTAGGGCAGAGTTGCCCCTTTAGAGTTTGGAGGGCAAAATACCCCGCACAATCGTTCAAATCCAGCTCGGGCAAATATTCATCCACTTGGGCTTCTAAAAAAACAATGCCCCGCGCGCGTTCTAAATCCTCAGCAGACACATTTTCAATCAAGTAGGCGTTAATCAAGCGGATTTGTTCTAAATGGGGGACTAAGAGGGTTTGGAGTTTGGCCAACAACTCTTGGGCTAGAAAATCAAAATCAGGTTTTTTTTGTACATAGATGATCATAGGTTTTTCCCAATATCGGGGCGATAATAGCCATTGTCTAGCTGGATTTGGGCGATGCGTTCATAACTTAGGGTGCGGGCTTGCTCTAAGCTAGGGGCTATGCTAGTGATGCTTAAAACCCGCCCACTAGCATTGACTAGCCCCTCTTGGGTGTTTCTGACCCCTGCAAAACAAATATCCAAATGGGGCGGGTAGGTGAGGGCGTGCCCTGTTCTAAACTCTTGGGGATACCCTTGAGAGGCGAGTACGACACAACAAGAGGCCAGCGGGCTAAAGATGACTTCTTGTTTTTCTAATTCCCCCCTAGAGCAAGCCTGCATCACTTGGAGCAAATCGCTTTGGAGTAGGGGCAAGAGAGTTTGGGCTTCTGGGTCACCAAAACGGCAATTATATTCTAAAACCCTGACCCCTTGGGAGGTTAAAATCAATCCAAAGTAAAGACAGCCTCTAAAATCCAGCCCCTCCGCTTGCAAACCCTTTAGGGTGGGGGCAAAAATTTTCTCTTGGCATTCTTTGGCAATTTGGGGGGTGAAATGCGGGTTGGGGGCAATGCAACCCATCCCGCCCGTGTTTAAGCCCTTGTTGCCCTCTAATGCCCGCTTGTAATCCATGCTAGAGGGCATTAGCTTTAAGTTATGGCTATCACAAAAGGCAAGAATAGAAGCCTCCACCCCCTCTAAAAACTCTTCAATGATCACCCTTTCCCCACTGCTCCCAAAGATTTTATGCACCATCATCTGCTCTAGGGCTTGGACTCCCTCTAAAACACTCTTAACCACCATAACCCCCTTGCCAAAAGCTAACCCATCGGCTTTAATGACTAGGGGGAAATGCGTTCTCTCTAAAAAGGCTTGAGCCTCTTTGAAATTGTCAAAAGCTTGGTAGGGGGCAGTGGGGATGTTGTGCCGCTGCATGAACTCCTTGGCAAAAATCTTACTGCCCTCTAAGCGTGCGGCTTGTTTTCTAGGTCCAAAGCAAGCAAAGCCCGCCCCCTCTAGCACATCCACCAATCCCTCCACCAATGGGTTATCCGGGGCGACAATAATGAAATCTAGTCGCTCTTTTTGGGCAAACTCTAAAATGCCTTGTTGATCGCCTACACTCAGAGGCACGCATGGAGCTTGCATGCCTGCATTGCCCGGGATCATAAAGATTTGGCGATCCTTAGAGGCAATTTTTTTTAAAATCGCATGCTCACGCCCCCCGCTCCCAATAATGGCTATTTTCATCAATTCTCCTAATGGTGGAATAAACGCAAATGGGTAAAGATCATCACCATGCCCAGTGCATCGCTGGTGGCAATCACGCTTTTATCCTGCTTGCTCCCCCCACTTTGAGCCACATAGCCCACTCCACTTAAGGCGGCACGCTCCAAACTATCACTAAATGGAAAAAACGCATCGCTCCCCAAACTCACGCCACAAATCCCTTTGAGATAGCCTACTTTTTCCTCTAGGTTCAAGGGTTCAGGCGGGCTCGTGAAATGCTCTAAATCAGCTTGAGAAAGCCCGTGGGTGAGATAGGCATAGATGAGGTTATCTCTAGTGGGGCGGGGCAATTTGGGCCTAAAGGGCAAATCTAAGACTTTGGGATGGACTCTTAAATGCCACAAATCGGCTTTATCAGCGGCGATCTTGGTGCAATAAATGCGGGATTGTTGCCCTGCCCCCACCCCGATGGCTTGCCCCTCATAGGCTAGGCAAATGGAATTAGACTGGGTGTATTTGAGCGTGATGAGGCTCAAAATCAAATCTTCCTTAGCTTGCGTGGGCAACTCTTTTTTTTGACTCACAATGTCTTTTAAACAATCTAGGTTAATGGGGGCATGGTTGCGCTCTTGGGTGAGTGTGAGCCCAAAAACATCGCGTTTTTCTAAAAGTGGGGGGGTGTAGCTCGGATCGATTTGTAAAATCACATACCCCCCCTTTTTCTTTTGCTTAAGCAACTCTAGGGCTTTAGGCTCAAAGTCAGGAGCGATGATCCCATCGCTCACCTCAACGCTTAACATCTGCGCACAAGCCAGATCGCAAGGTGCACTCAAAGCTACAAAATCCCCAAAGGAGCTTAGCCGATCCGCCCCCCGTGCGCGTGCATAGGCAGTGGCTATAGGCGAATCATTGATCGCCGGACTTAAAAAATAGGCTTTTAAACGTGCCTCTTCAAGAGGTCTAGCCAGCGCGCTAGAGGTGGGGCTAGCATGTTTAAACGAGGTGGCAGCGGGGCACTTTAGAGCGTATTCCAATTCTTTGACCAACTGGTAGCCATTGAGCGCATCTAAAAAATTGATGTAACTAGGGTTGCCATTGAGGATTTTAAGCGGGAGGGTGGGTGCACTTAAAGAGGCTTGGAGCTGGTGGGGGTTGATTCCGTATTTGAGGGGCAAACTAGGCATGGGTTTTCCTATTAAAAATGAGGGTTTTCACTTGGCCACTTTTTAAATGCACACTCTGCACACAAAGCGCAACTTTATATTCACTATCCAGTGCCTCCCATAGGCTTTCGCCCCACTCAGTCAAACTAGGCGGGATTGTAAGGGGCTTAGGCTCGCCACAAAAGGCAGGCAAAGGGTCGTTATCATGATCGTAAGTATGCAAGAAATGCCCCCGCCCAGCCACGCTCTCGTATTTATAAAAAAAGCGCGCACAAGCGGGCGGCTCTAGAGCTTTGATCAAGCTAAGTTGGTAACTAAAGTCTGCCCCATCTAAGCAAACCAACGCGCTAATGCGGGGCGTGAAATGGGGCGCATCAGGCTCAAAAGTTTGGGTGCGCAAAGCCCCCTCAAAACTCCCCTCCTCTTGTAGGGTTTGCACAATCGCCTCAGTTTGACTCCCATTGCTAATCACAATTTGGCGATCACCCACATGCACTAAGGGCGGGTAGAGGATGAGCGTTGTGTCTTGAGTTGTGGGTTCTAGTAGAGAAATTTTAACGTTGTCCCCCTCAAGGCTCAAAAATCGGTTTTGGCTAGCCCCACTCCTGCCCATCAAAAAATACCCCAAAAAGACACAATCCCCACTCGCCCCGATGAGAATACCCCGCCCAAAATATCGTTGTTTGCCTAGCATAGCTCCACCCCCTCCCCACTAACAACTTCTCCGATCACATAAGCACTTACCCCTGCTTGTTTTAAAATCTCTAAAGCTTGGCTGGCATGCCCGCTCTCTAGCACGATCACCATCCCAACGCCCATATTAAACACGCTAAAACATTCCAACAGCCCCAGCCCCCCTAAAGAGCGCAAAAAATCAAAAATAGGCGGGGTGGGGAAGGCTTTTAGATCAATTTTAGCTTTTAGCCCATCAGGCAAAGCCCGGGGGATATTTTCCAAAAAACCCCCACCGGTGATGTGTGCGATGGATTTAACCCGGATTTTAGCCAAGAGTTCTAACACGGGCTTAACATAAATACGCGTGGGGGTGAGCAAGACTTGGGCTAGATTTTGCCCTTCAAAATCGGTGTGTAGCGCATCGATTCTCTGATTGGCTAAAATTTGGCGCACTAAAGAAAAACCATTAGAATGCAACCCGCTAGAGGCTAGCCCAATCAACACATCGCCCACTTGCACACTCTTAGAGTCTAAGATTTGGGATTGTTCTACAATCCCCACACAAAAGCCGGCTAAATCGTATTCTTTAGGCGCATAAAATCCAGGCATTTCCGCACTCTCCCCGCCCAAAAGCTCACAATCCGCCTCGATGCACCCTTGTGCTACGCCCGCGACAATGCTTTCCACCTTGCTAGGCTCGTTTTTATCAAGGGCGATGTAATCTAAAAAAAACAGGGGTTTAGCCCCCATGCACAAAACATCATTCACACACATCGCCACACAATCGATCCCGATACTGCTGTGATCTTCCAACAAGAAGGCCAACTTTAACTTGGTCCCCACGCCATCAGCTCCGCTCACCAGCACGGGCTGGCTATAATCCTTTAAATCCAGCGCAAAGAGCCCGGCAAAACCCCCGATCGTGTTGAGGGGCTGGATTTTGGTGCGCGCAATGTGTTTTTTCATGCGTTCCACCGCTTCATAACCGGCTTGGACATTTACGCCCGCTTGCTTGTAAGATTCCATTATAATTTTCCTTTAAATGTGGGTGGGGGCTTTGAGGGTGATTTTTTCTTTGGGCGTGGGGGTGGGGTAGTGCCCTGAAAAACACGCCTTGCAACAGCCCAAACCCTCCAGCATAAAATCAATCCCCTCTAAGGGCAGGTAGGCTAGCGAATCCAAACCTAAAAGCTGGGTGATTTCCTCAATGCTGTGCTTGTGGGCGATCAAATGTTCTTGAGAATCAATGTCTGTCCCATAAAAACAGGGGTGCAAAAAGGGGGGGGAGGAGATTCGCATGTGGATTTCTTGCACCCCCACCCCCCGCAATAGCTGGGCTAGGCGTTTGGTGGTGTTCCCCCGCACAATGGAGTCATCAATCAACACGATCTTTTTGCCTTGTAGATTGGGAATGATCGGGTTGAGTTTGAGGCGTAATTTCTCTGTGCGTTCTTGCTCAGGGGCAATAAAAGTGCGTGTGATGTAGCGGTTTTTGATAAAGCCCAAAGCGTAGGGAATCTTAGATGCTCTAGAATAGCCCAAAGCCGCATCAATCCCCGAATCAGGTACGCCCACCACGACATCGGCTTGAGCGGGGGCAATTTGAGCCAAATATTCCCCTGCGCGCAAGCGCGCCAAATGCACGCTTTTACCCTCTAGCATAGAGTCGCCCCGCGCAAAATAGATATACTCAAAGGAGCAAATTTTGCGTTCTTGTTTGGGGGTTAGAGAGCAGGCGTGCAGGCCACTAGAATCGATGCTCACCATCTCACCCGGATCGATATCCCTAATAAAAGATGCCCCTAAGGCATCTAAAGCACAACTCTCAGAGGCAACAATGTAAGTCCCACTAGGGGTCTGCCCCAAGCATAGGGGTCTAAAGCCAAAGCAATCCCTAAGGGCGATGAGTTTATCAGCGGTCATGATCACTAGAGAGTAAGCCCCTTGCAAGCTAGGCACAGCGGCTAAAATCGCCTCTTCTAGGCTAGAGGTGTGTAATCTGTGCTTGGCGATCAAATAGGCGATCACTTCTGTGTCGCTGGAGGTGTGGAAAATACAGCCCTTGAGCTCCAATTCGTAGCGTAGGGCTAGAGAATTAACCAAATTCCCATTATGGGCGATGGCAATGGGCTCTTTAATATGATTTAACACAATGGGCTGGGTATTGGTGCGGTTATTCTCCCCTGTGGTGCCATAGCGCACATGCCCGATACAAATTTCCCCCTGACCTAGGCGTTCTAAGATAGTGGGGGTGAAAACCTCGCTGACTAGCCCCGTATTTTTATAATAGGTGATATGCCCCTTGTGTGTGAGCGCGATCCCACAGCCCTCTTGCCCCCTGTGTTGCAGGGCACACAGAGCATTATAAGCTAGGGGGGCTAGCTGGGTACTTGTGGGGGCAAAAGCCCCAAACACCCCGCATTCTTCCTTAACCATGCTAACTCCTAACAGAGACCTTTTCTAAGATGAGCGCATAAGCCTCACACACCCCGCCCAAATCCTGTCTAAAGCGATCTTTGTCGAGTTTTTGGCGAGTTTGGCTATCCCAAAAACGGCAAGTATCTGGGGAAATCTCATCGCCTAAGATGATCTGCCCACCAGAGTGCCCAAATTCTAACTTGAAATCCACCAAAATAATCCCTCTTGGCTTGAAATACTCTTGCAAGTGGGCATTGATTTTTAAGGCTAGGACTTTGATCTGCTCTAATTGATCCAAACTAGCCAGTTTGAGGGCTAGGGCGTGGTGATCGTTGATGAGTGGATCGCCAAGAGAATCATTTTTGTAGCAAAACTCTAAAACTGGGCTCTCAAAGCTTGTGCCCTCTGCAATACCCAATCTTTGTGCCATCGAGCCCGCACACAAATTACGCACAATGACCTCTAGGGCAAACATCTCCAGCTTTTTGACGAGGCTTTGGGTGGGGCTGAGTGTTTCCACAAAATGGGTTGCCACGCCTTGATCGTGCAAATACGCCATCAGCTGGTTACTAATGGCATTATTGAGCGCGCCCTTGCCCTCTAAAGTGGCTTTTTTAGCTCCATTAAAAGCAGTCGCGCTGTCTTTATACTCTACAATGCAAAGAGTCGGATCGCTGGTGGCATAGACTTTTTTAGCCTTGCCTTCGTATAAAAGAGTTGTGGGTTTCATAGGAGCCTTTGGAGTTCAAGATCGGCTTGCAAGACTTGAGATTCTTGCTCTTGGCGGTGCTTAGTGAGTTTTTGGGCTAAAAGGGGATCGTTTAGGGCGAGTATTTGTAAAGCCAGTAGTGCAGCATTGCTAGCCGCATTGATCCCCACACAGGCAACTGGGATACCTTTAGGCATCTGCACACTGGAGAGCAAGGAATCTAGCCCGCCTAGATCGGAGGTTAAAATGGGTAGAGCGATGATAGGGCGGGTGGTGAGCGAAGCGATCACACCTGCTAAATGTGCGGCTTTGCCAGCAGCAGCGATAAACACGCTACAACCACTCTCCAAAACAAAACTTTTGAGAGCTTGGGGGGTGCGGTGCGCTGAGAGTATGCGCCATTCAAAGGGTGCGCCAAAATCTTGTAAGATTTTGACCCCCTCTTGCACGATCGGCGTATCGCTCTGGCTCCCCATCAACACAGCAACTTTTTCCATGGCAAACCTTAAGATGAGGGATAAAAACCTATTTTAGCAGATCACGCCCCAAAAACGGCTTTGAGCCATTGCATTTTGTGAATACAGATTAATTCAAGCTAATAAGCTCAAAATGGGCAAAACTTAGGCTAATGGTTGTGTTCAGAAATTAATCAAAAATAAAAAAGTCCATTTGGCTGGAGTTGATATTGGAGACTTAAGGGACCCGAGTTGGTTGTTTTATCAGCCAGAGCGCACAAACTTTAAAGGCTTAGAAACTTGGGAACTGTCTAGGGTCGGGTGTATGGAAGATATATTCTTGGGTTGTGATAGTCCCACCAAATACCCAGCATGGCATGGGGGTTATAACACCCAAAACATGCCAGAATTTTAGTTAGCCAGTTGTGCCCCTATAGGGCAAGGGGGATTTTCATTAGTGTTTGGCACGCTCCTCCTCAATTTTAACCCCCACTTTTTTATCCTTGTAAAGCCCTGTGCCTACAGGGATCATGCGCCCTAAGACGACATTTTCTTTCAAGTCCTCCAAGAAGTCCTTTTTCATCGCAATGCTCGCCTCTGTGAGCACTTTTGTGGTCTCTTGGAAGCTGGCTGCTGAGATAATGCTATCACTCCCAATGGCAGCACGGGTGATTCCCAAAAGCACGGGTTCAGCAATGGCAGGCTCACCCTTGAGGCTTAAGATGCGCTGATTCTCCTCTTTAAAGTGCTTTTTGCTCACCAAATCGCCTTCAATGAACTTAGTATCCCCGCTATCTAAAATCCGCACTTGGCGTAACATTTGGGAGACGATGATCTCAATGTGCTTATCGGCAATGCTCACCCCTTGGCGGCGATAGACTTGTTGGACCTCGCTCACAATGTATTTGTGCAACTCTTTTTCCCCGCTAATGCGCAAGATGTCATGACTGCTCACCACGCCATCAGTGATCGCCTCGCCTGCATGCACAAATTCATTGGCGTGGACTAAAATCTGCTTGCCCTTATCCACAAAATATTCCACGCTACGCCCATCAGCAGAGGTGATCAAAACCCGCTCTTTATTGCGCGCGCTCTTGCCAAAGCTCACCACCCCATCAATTTCAGAAAGAATCGCGATGTCTTTGGGCTTGGATTTTCTAGCCTCAAAAATATCAGAAACCCGGGGCAAGCCCCCCGTGATGTCTTTAGATTTGATGGTGGCTTTGGGGATTTTAGCCAAGATGTCGGCAACCTCAACGGCCATGCCCTCATTGACCACAATAGAGGTTTTGGGCTCTAGCAAATACTGGATACTCTGCCCATCTGTCTCCAATAATAGACTGGGCTTGTAACCACTGGGGATATATTCATTGATCACCAAAGTGCGCACCCCCGTATTTTCATCCTCACTCTCAGTTGCACTCACTCCAGAAATAATGTCCATGTAACGCACAACCCCGCTGGCATCAGCAATAATAGGCGTGTTGTAAGGGTCCCAAGAGGCGATCACATTCTTAGTGTCTTGACTGGGTCTGACTAAGAGCGTATCGCTTTCAACAGGACTATTGTCATCAACTTCCACAACCGAATCTCTAGCGATGTAGTGGCGGATTGCCTCTTGATCGTTCTCATCGGCCACCACAGCAAACAAACCCTTTTCTTGCACCACATCACCTGCCCGAATACCCCTAGAGCGTTCCAAGTGATCGCCTACCAAGTGGTAATACTTCACTACGCCCCTCTCTTTGGCACTGATTTCTTGAGTGATGGGGTCGTTATCATTGATGGCAATTTCACTTGCATAGGGGATACGGTTAGGCACATTCCAGCCATCTTTAATGATGTCAGCAATGCTCCCACCCTCACGCACGGCATGCCCGCTGGCATAGGGCAAATAAATTTTGCCCTCAATCTTGCCACTCACGCCTGCTAACTCATTGGGTTTGGCCACATCGCTCTTTCTAAGCACAAACTTAGCCTCTTGCCCCTCACCCACCACGCTCAAAACGACCTCTTCATGCGCGCTATCAATTTTCAACACGCCAGCAAAAGGGGCTTTGATCTTGGGCTCAACCACAAGAATCGCTGCGTTGCGGCGATTGACAATAATATTTTTACCCTCCTTGTTTTGGTAGGTTTTGATATTAAAGAAGCGCACAAAACCCTCATTGTTTGCCACAATTTCATGTTCTTCTTGGCTCCTTGAAGCCGTCCCGCCCACATGGAAAGTCCTTAGGGTTAATTGTGTGCCCGGCTCCCCAATGGATTGGGCCGCCACCACGCCCACAGCCTCCCCGGGTTTGACCATCTTGCCCTCGCCCAAGTTTAAGCCATAGCATTTGGCACACACGCCCTTTTGTGCCTTACAGGTTACGGGCGTGCGAATCGTTACGGATTTGATCCCCGCTTCAATGATTTTTTTAGCCTTCTCCTCATCCACCATTGTATCGGCGTTTAACAAAACCTCATTTGTGAGCGGATCGATGATGTCCTCAACTAAGACGCGCCCAAAAATGCGCTCTTCTAAGGGCTCGATCAGCTCACTCCCTACGGTGATGTCTGTAATCTCGATTCCCTCATGCGTGCCACAATCCTCTTGCACGACCTTGACATTTTGGGAAACATCGATGAGCTTACGGGTGAGATAACCAGCCGTGGCGGTTTTCAATGCCGTATCGGCTAACCCCTTACGTGCCCCGTGCGTGGAGTTAAAATATTCTAGGACATTCAAACCCTCTTTAAAGTTGGAGATAATAGGCGTTTCAATGATCGTACCATCCGGTTTGGTCATCAACCCACGCATCGCAGAGAGTTGCCGGATTTGGGCAGCCGAGCCACGTGCCCCGCTATTAGCCATCATATAGATGGAGTTAAAGCCCTCTTTGTCCTCCGCAATGGCTTGCATCATTTCCTTGCTCATCAAATCATTGACCTCCGTCCAAATGTCAATGATTTTATTGTAACGTTCTTGTGTAGTTAAATGCCCACCCTCAAATTGCGCTTGGATTGCCCGCACCTTTTCTTTGGCATTTTCCACCATGCGGATTTTATTTTTGGGTGTGATAATATCTTCCATAGAAATGGAGATTCCAGCCTTAGTGGCGTAGCGGAAGCCTAGCATTTTGAGATTGTCTAAAAAGCGCGCACTCGCCCCAATCCCGCTTTCTTTATGCACAAAATCCACCAATGCCCCAATGTCCTTTTTGGTCATCATTTTATTCCATAGGTGTATGGGCACAAAGTCGGGCAAAATGGATTTTAAAACCAAACGCCCAGCAGTGGTGTGTAAAATGTGGCGATCGTGCAAGACACGCACCTTAGCATGCAAATCTAGCACCTTGGTATCCACAGCCATCAAAACCTCATGCACGCTGGAAAAGAGTTTATGCTCCCCTAATACCCCACTCTTTTCCAAAGAGAGGTAGTAAAGTCCTAGCACCATATCTTGGCTGGGCACGGCGACCGCCTTACCACTAGCAGGCAATAAAATATTCATCGAACTTAGCATTAAAACCTTGCACTCGGTGATGGCTTCTTGGCTTAAGGGCACATGCACAGCCATTTGATCCCCATCAAAGTCGGCGTTGAAAGCCGAACACACTAAGGGGTGTAACTGAATCGCCTTGCCATCAATGAGTTTGGGGTGGAAGGCTTGAATTGATTGTTTGTGCAAAGTGGGGGCGCGGTTGAGCAAGACAGGATAGCCTTGCACGATTTCCTCTAAGCATTCCCAAACTTCATTGCTTTTTTGCTCGATCATGCGCTTGGCTTGCTTGAGGGTGGTTGCAAAGCCCTTTTCCTCTAGCTTGGAGAGCAAATGGGGTTTGAAGAGTTCTAAGGCCATGTTTTTAGGCAACCCGCATTCATCCATGCGCAAATTAGGCCCCACCACAATCACGCTACGCCCCGAGAAATCCACCCGTTTGCCCAACAAGTTTTGGCGGAAACGCCCTTGTTTGCCCTTGATGATCTCTGAGAGCGATTTTAAGGGACGTTTGTTGGCACCCTTAACGGCGTTAGCATTTCTGCCATTATCAAATAAGGCATCTACGGCCTCTTGCAACATGCGTTTTTCATTGCGCACAATGATTTCCGGCGCACCCAATTCCATGAGTCGTTTCAGGCGTTGGTTGCGATTAATCACGCGACGGTAGAGCTCATTGACATCGCTGACAGCAAATTTGCCTCCATCCAAAGCCACGAGCGGGCGCAAATCGGGGGGTAGCACGGGCAGGGCGGTGAGCATCATCCACTCGGGGCGATTGCCTGAATTTAAGAAACTCTCCACCACTTTAAGCCGTTTGATGAGTTTCTTTTTCTTGGCATCTGAATTGGTCTCCTTGACATCCTCTTTTAAGCTTCTGAGCAAAGCGACTAAATCCAACTCTTCTAAAAGGTCCTTGATCACCTCCCCGCCCATGTGTGCCACAAAACCCTTATCTTCATTGAGGCGCGCCACGCTTTGGAATTGCTCCTCATTTAAAATGTCATATTTGCAAATGGGTTTGGTGCATTCGCTATCATAAAAAGCCTCGCCGGGTTCTTTGACAATGTAGGCTTCATAGTAAAGTACGCGTTCTAAGTCCTTCATCTTGATCCCTAGTAGCGTACCAATGCGGCTAGGTAGAGAGCTCACATACCAAATATGCGCTACGGGCGTGGCTAGCTCAATATGCCCCATTCTAAAGGAGCGCACTTTGGAGCTGGTGATTGCTACCCCACATTTTTCACAAGTGCCGATGGTTTTGTAGCGGGGTTTTTTGTATTTGCCACACAGGCATTCATAATCCTTGGTAGGTCCAAAGATTTTCATACAAAAGAGTCCGTCGCGCTCGGGCTTGAGGGTGCGGTAATTGATCGTCTCGGGCTTTTTAACCTCCCCATAGCTCCACTCTTTGATTTTATCCGGGCTAGCCAAAGTGAGTTGGAAGGAGCTAAAGTCTTTGGGGCGATCGTCCTCTTTGATCACAATGGGTTTAGGCGCGCCAAATTCATCCACTTCCTCATTAAAGATATTCACATCTAGCCCCAAAGATTGTAATTCTTTGGTCAAAACATAAAAGGTTTCCGGGATTTCAGATTCGCCCACATGTTCGCCCCGTGCAATGGCTTTATAGGCATTCTCACGCCCTCTAATGTCATCAGATTTCACGGTGAGCATCTCTTTAAGCGTGTGGGCTGCTCCATAAGCCTCCAATGCCCAAACTTCCATTTCCCCAAAGCGTTGCCCCCCAAAAAGTGCCTTCCCGCCTACAGGTTGGTGGGTTACCAAAGAATAGGGTCCTGTGCTTCTAGCATGCACCTTTTCATCCACCAGGTGGTGCAATTTGAGCATGTACATGTAGCCCACATTCACCCGTTCTTTCATCTTTTCACCCGTGCGCCCGTCATAAAGCTCGGTTTTGCCATCCAAATCAATTTGGGCTAGCTTAAAGAGATTCATGAACTGCTCACTAGAGATGCCCTCAAAAACGGGGATGGCAAACTTGACTCCAGAACTCCAATCGCGCGCATAGCCCAAAAGTGCCTCATCGCTGCACTTTTCCAGCATTTTAGCCAAATCATGGTTATCCACATTCACCACATGGGCGATCTCGAGCATTTTGGCGCGCAATTTTTTAAGCATGTCCGCATTGTGTTGCTCTAAGAGGGTGCTGATTTGATCCCCTAATTGTTTGCCCACCAAGCCCAAATGCACTTCCAAAATCTGCCCGATATTCATGCGGCTGGGCACGCCTAGGGGGTTTAGCACAATATCGACCGGTTGCCCATCGGCAGTATAGGGCATGTCGGCAATGGGGACGATGTTAGAGACAATGCCCTTATTGCCATGCCGTCCTGCCATTTTGTCCCCCACCTTGAGCTTGCGCTTGGTGGCGATGTAAATTTTAACCTGCTTGATGACCCCATTGGGCAAGATGTCATCTTTTTCTAAGATCGAGAGTTTTTCCTCGTGTTCTTGACCTAAAATTTTCTTTTGCTCTAAGAAGTTGGCTTTGATTTGCTCAAAGCGATCTTGGACCTCTTTTTTGTATTTCTTGGCGAGCGAATTGAGCGCAAAGCGGTTGATCTCGAGCACCACCTCTTTAGGGATGCAATCACCCTTAGCGTATTCGACCTCATTTAGAGTCGTGGCTTCCTCTAGGGGCTCTTTGGAGAAAATCGAGCTAATTTGTAAAAGTTCCTCGCGATTGAGCATGGTTAGGCGATCGTAGTGCTCGATGTCTAGCACCGCCTTCTCTTCCTCATAGGCACTAATGGCGCGCGCGTCTTTTTCATAGCCCTTTTTGGTGAGGATATTCACCCCAATCACCGTCCCCTCCAAAGAGGGGGGGCAATAAAGAGATTTATTGACCACATGCCCAGCCTTGTCCCCAAAGATGGCGCGCAAGAGTCGTTCCTCTGGCGTGCTTTTCATCTCACCCTTGGGGGACACCTTGCCTACCAAAATCATGCCTGCACTCACATAAGTTCCGATCTTGACAATCCCCCCGCTATCTAAGTGAGCAACCTCTTCTTCTTTGACATCGGGAATGTCCGCGCTAAACTCCTCGATCCCATGTTTGAGCTCTCTAGCTTCAATCTCTTTTTCATAGATATGCACGGAGGTAAAAATATCCTCTTTGGTGATCTTCTCGCTCACCACGATTGCATCTTCAAAGTTATAGCCATTCCAAGGCATGAACGCCACACGGATATTTTTCCCTAAAGCCAACTCACCTTGATCCATGCTGGGGCCATCGGCAATGATCTGCCCTGCCTCCACCACATCGCCCACTTTGACAATGGGAACTTGGTTAAAACAGGTGTTTTGGTTGGTGCGTAGGTTTTTTTGCAACAAATAGGCATCAATGTAGGTTTCTTTGTCATCCTCCCCTAAAATGTAGATGTTTTTGGAATCCACTTTTTCGACAACCCCCCCACGCTGGGCCTTCACGCTCCCCCACGAATCGCGGGCGATGATCTTTTCAATGCCGGTGCCCACGATGGGCGTTTCTGCCTTTAAAAGGGGCACGGCTTGGCGTTGCATGTTGGTGCCCATAAGCGCGCGGTTAGCATCGTCATGTTCTAAAAAGGGGATGAGCGAGGCGGCCACGCCCACCAGCATGCGCGAGCTTAAATCCATTAAAGTAACCTTGTGTTTTTCATTGAGCACAATTTCCCCGCCCACACGTGTTTCCACTAAATCCTCTTGGATATAGCCTTGTTTATCCACCCGTGTGCTAGCAGGTGCGATCACCTGCCCTTCCTCTTGGATTGCAGTCAAATACACCACTTCATCGCTAACCTTACCATCCACCACCTTTTTATAAGGAGCTTCAATGAAACCTAGGTCATTGACACGGGTAAAGGTGGATAGGGTGTTAATTAGCCCGATATTTTGCCCCTCTGGGGTCTCAATGGGGCAGATACGCCCATAGTGGGTGGGGTGCACATCGCGTGCCTCAAAGCCTACGCGATCCTTGACTAGCCCCCCCTCACCCAAAGCGGACAAACGGCGTTTGTGTGTAACCTCGGATAGCGGATTGGTTTGATCCATGAACTGGGAGAGTTGCCCGCTCATGAAAAACTCTAAAATGGTGCTGGTGATCATCTTAGAATTGACCAAATCATGAGGCATGAGCGTATCTAGGGCAGTGTTCATAGTGGTGAGCTTATCTTTAATGCTCTTTTGCATTTTCATCAAGCCCTCGTGCAATTCGTTTGCTAAGAGCTCGCCCACAGCACGGATACGGCGGTTACCCAAGTGATCGCGATCGTCAATCTGCCCTTCAGCGTTTTTAATCTTGATCAAGTATTTGACCGTCTCAATGATGTCCTCATGGGTGAGCACGGTGACATAATCGGGTACTTTTAAATGCAATTTGTGGTTCATTTTCATGCGCCCAACCATCGTTAAGTCATAGCGTTCGGGATCAAAAAAGAGTTGTTGCACATAAGCCTTAGCCACGTCTGGGGTTACAGGATCCCCCGGGCGCATCACCTTGTAAATACGCACAGCCGCTAGGGCATTTTCGTCCTCTATTTTCTCACTCTGTCTGAGCAATTTGAGCGATTCGTTTTTGAGCGATTCGGCATCGGTGCCAAAGGATTTGATGATGGAAGCATCATGCCCTAAAGCCAAATCATTGGCGATCACAAATTCCTCAATGCCACTGGCGCGTAGTTTGTCTAGTTTAGGGGCTTCTAGCTGGGTTAGAGTATCTAACAACACGCCCCCATCACTATCCAAAACCGGTTCGGCTAGGTAGCGGTTGAGCAAAATATTTGTGGGGTATTCGACCCACTCTACCCCGCTTTCTTTAATTTCTCTGGCTTTTTTAGCAGTGATCTTTTTGGTCGCTGCCAGTAAAATATTCCCCTGATCGTCCTTGAGATCAAAATCTACCCGGCTATTGGCATCAATGCTCTCAAAGGGGATAAAGTATTTACCCTCTGTGGGGCTGATAGCTTTGTAGCGCACCTTTAACAACGGGTAGAAAATTTTAATAATGTCCTGTTTGCTATAACCTAGAGCCCGGAATAAAATAGTGGCTGAGACTTTACGCCGTTTGTTAATGCGCACATGCAAGATATCTTTCACATCGTATTCAAAATAAAGCCACGATCCACGATCGGGAATGATCTGTCCGGTATAGATGAGTTTGTTTGCGCTGGTAGAAGATTTTTCCTCTTTAAAAATCACGCCCGGACTCCTGTGGAGCTGATTGACCACCACGCGCTCTACGCCATTGATGATAAAGGAAGTGCGATCGGTCATCAAGGGGATTTCACGGATAAAAATATTTTGCTCTTTAATATCCTTAGCCCCCAGTTTCTCCCCACTCTTAGAATCCCTCTCCCATAAAATCAAACGGATTTTAATTTTCAAGGGAACAGAGTAGGTAATCCCTCTCTCCATGGCTTCTCTCACGGTGTATTTGGATTTCCCATACTCACACCCGCCATATTCAAGGGTGATGCGGTTTTGGGTGTCATGGATGGGGAAGACAGACTTAAACACCCGTTCAATCCCGCTCTCCTTACCTTCTTTGGCGTATAAGAACGCTTCATAGCTGTCTTTTTGCAAGAGTAGGAGGTTGGGGACTTCTAGCTCTTGTGGGAGTCGTGTAAAATCCGCGCGTAAGCGATTCCTTAAAGTATCCATGTCTATAAACCTTTATTGGTGGATTTGAAGCTTTGGGTAGATTGACCTAAATAACGCACGCTACATCCTTGCGCCACTTATCTCCCCTCCCTTCCCCTCCTTTTTGTAAAAAGACAAAAAGCTATTTGATTTCGACTTTTGCCCCCACTTCCTCGAGTTTTTTCTTGATGGCCTCAGACTCTTCTTTATTCACACCTTCTTTGAGTACGTGCGGGGTTTTCTCGGTGGCTTCTTTAGCCTCTTTAAGCCCTAGCCCGGTGATCTCGCGCACGACTTTAATGACCTTAATTTTTTCCGCCCCGGTTTCAGCGAGCACCACGCTAAACTCGGTTTTTTCCTCAGCCACTTCAGTAGATGCTCCGGCTACAGCTCCAGCTACTGCCACAGGTGTTGCGCTCACGCCAAACTTTTCTTCAAACGCTTTAACCAGTTCTGAGAGCTCTAAAACACTCAAGCCCCCAATATACTCTAACACTTCTTCTTTGCTAATTGCCATAGTCATCCTTTATTCTTGTTCTTTTGCTTTTCTCAAATTGTCCAAACCGGTAACAAAATACCTTGCCGGTGCCATCCAAACAGACAAGAGCATGCCAATAAGCTCTTCTTTGCTGGGTAATTTGGAGATAGCCTCCACATGCGCGCGATCCACAGCTTGCTTTTCATAAAGCCCGGCTTTGATGTGAAAATGATCCTTGTGGTCCTTAGCAAAGCCCATCACCAATTTAGATAAAGCGATCTGATCGCTCCCCCAAACAAAGATATTAGTCTCTTTAAGCTCTAAGGGACTTAGACCCGCTTCTTGAAGGGCTAGGCGGGCTAAGGTGTTTTTGACCACCTGCACTTGGATGCCCTGCACTCTAGCAGCATTACGTAATTGCTCTAAGTGCTTGACTGGCAAGCCTTTATAATCACACACCACCAACGCATCCATGCTGGCGAATGCCTCTTTTAAGCGTACCACAAGCTCTTGTTTTCGCTCTTTATTCATGGTTTCCTCCTTTCCGACCTGACTTCCACAAGGCTACCAAAGTAAATCAAGCTTGCGCCCTTGTTTCTTAAGTCTAAGATAAATTATTTTGTGTCCATCAACTCTTGACAATCCAAACGCACACCCGGGGACATGCTCAAAGACACCACACCATTGCGGATATATTTGCCCTTTGAGGTATTGGGTTTGAGTTTATTAAGTGTGCGGACTAGCTCCAACAGGTTTTGCTGGATCTGCTCTTCACTAAAGCTCGCTTTGCCAATGGGGGCGTGCAAATTGCCCTTTTTATCCACGCGGAAATTGACTTGCCCGCTTTTGGCATTACTCACGGCTTTTTTGACATCCATCGTAACGGTGCCAGTTTTGGGGTTAGGCATCAAGCCTTTAGGGCCTAAAATACGCCCCACCTTCCCCACAACCGCCATCATGTCCGGAGTGGCGATCACCATGTCAAAACTGGTATTCCCGTTTTTGATCTCCTCAGCCAAATCCTCGCCCCCGACCACATCAGCCCCCGCCTCTTTAGCTTCATCTAGTTTGATGTCTTTAGCAAAGACAGCTACACGCACTTTTTTACCGGTGCCATGGGGCAAGACCACCGCTCCGCGCACCATTTGATCGGCATGTCTGGGATCGACCCCTAGACGCAAAGCCACCTCCACACTTTCATCAAACTTAGCCGAAGCTAGGGATTTGACTACACTAACGCCCTCTTGAACGCTATGCACCTTGTCTTTATCAAACTTTTCTGCTAATTTTTGCAATCTTTTTGCCACTTTTGCCATGTTTTCTCTCCTACTCTACAACCTCGATGCCCATGCTCCTAGCACTCCCCATGACGATCTTTTTAGCTGCCTCTAGGGTGGTGGTGTTGAGATCCTCCATCTTGTTTTGGGCGATCTCCTCGACTTGTTGCATGGTGAGCTTACCCACCTTGTTTTTAAGGGGGTTATCTGAGCCTTTGGCGACCCCGCTGGCTTTTTTAATCAAGTCTGTAACGGGGGGTTTTTTGGTGATAAAAGTGAAACTTTTATCTTGATAAACCGTGATGATCACGGGGATATTAAAACTCCCCATGTCTTTTGTGCGCTCATTAAATGCCTTGCAAAACTCCATGATATTCACACCCCTTTGACCCAAAGCTGGACCTACGGGCGGAGAGGGGTTAGCCTTGCCTGCGGGGATTTGTAACTTGATCTCGCCGACAACTTTTTTTGCCATGCATGCTCCTTAAATGATTTTTTCAACTTGAGAATATAAAATCTCAATCAAAGTATTGCGCCCAAAAATAGACACATTCAGCTTCAACTTGCGGTGCTCGACATCGTATTCTTCCACGACAGCCGTAAAATTCGCAAAAGGTCCTTCAATGATGCGCACCACCTCCCCGCGTTCGTAATAAATCTTGGGCTTGGGGGCTGCCCGGTGGGTCATTTTCTCTAAAATGTTGCTAATATCAGCCTCCCCTAGAGGGGTGGGTTTCTTGCTTTCTCCAATAAAACGATTCACTCTAGGTAAAGATTGGATTTTGTGCCAAAGCACTTCATCTAAATCGACCTTGATAAACACATAACCCGGATACAAACTCCGCTCAGTAACCTTATTCTTGCTCTTTTTAGAAAGCTCGATCACATCCTCAGTTGGCACAATCACCTCTTGGACACGATCGGCGATATTGTGATCGCTCACCATGTTTTCAATGGCTTTTTTAACCGCCTGTTCGCTCCCCGAATAAGTCTGGATCGCATACCACTCCATACCCATTAAATTCCCCTAAAGCACGCTAGAAACAAAAGCCGACAAAACAAAATCTATCAAAGTCAAAAATAGCGTGATGATCGTCACCACAACCAAAACGGATACTAAGGCATTGCGAATCTGCTCTTTGAGCGGAAAAATCACCTTTGACAGCTCTTCTTTTGTCAATTTATACTGAGATAATAACTTCTTCATGCCACCCACTTTTAAAATCTTACACCCACTGGCAGGCCAGGAGGGACTCGAACCCCCAACAACCGGTTTTGGAGACCGACGCTCTACCATTGGAGCTACTGACCTTCACCCCTCCCCATCCTCTAGCTCTTGAGCTTGATCTCCTTGTGCAAGGTGTGCTTGTTTTCTCTGCGACAAAACTTCTTGAGCTCCAGTTTTTCTGTGTTTGTTTTGGCGTTCTTGGTGGTACTGTAGTTGATCTCCTCACACCCCAAACATTTCAAACCTACCTTAACTTTCACAATGATCCCCCAACTACTCAATGATCTTTGTAACCACGCCCGCACCCACGGTCTTACCACCTTCGCGGATCGCAAATTTTGTCCCAAGTTCTAGGGCAATAGAGCTAATGAGCTCCACAACAATTTTAGTGTTATCCCCGGGCATGATCATCTCTGTGCCTTCAGGCAAAGTGATAGAGCCGGTTACATCGGTGGTGCGGACATAGAATTGGGGGCGATAGCCATTGAAAAAAGGTGTATGGCGACCACCTTCCTCTTTGGAGAGGACATAGACTTCGCCTTCAAATTTCTTATGGGGAGTGATGGAGCCGGGCTTACAAAGCACCATACCGCGGAAGACTTCCTCTTTTTTTGTGCCCCGCAAAAGCACGCCCACATTGTCCCCAGCTTCACCTTTTTCAAGTTCTTTGCGGAACATTTCCACACCAGTAACGGTGGTTTTTTGGGTGTCTTTAATGCCAACAATTTCCACTTCATCCCCGATTTTCACCACACCGCGTTCAATACGACCGGTTACCACGGTACCTCGACCAGCGATAGAAAACACATCTTCTACGGGCATCAAGAAAGCTTTTTCAGTATCTCTTTCGGGAGTGGGGATGTATTTATCCACTTCTTCCATGAGTTGTAAAACCTTTTGACCCCATTCGCCTACGTTACCTGATTTGGCTTCTTCCAGGGCTTTAAGAGCAGAGCCAGCAATGATAGGGGTATCATCTCCGGGAAACTCATATTGACTCAAAAGTTCGCGCACTTCCATTTCCACCAAGTCCAACAACTCTTGGTCATCGACCATGTCTTGTTTGTTCAAAAACACCACGATATAGGGTACGCCCACTTGACGGGCTAATAAGATGTGTTCGCGGGTTTGGGGCATGGGACCATCAGCAGCTGAGACAACCAAAATCGCGCCATCCATTTGGGCGGCACCGGTGATCATATTTTTCACATAGTCAGCGTGTCCGGGACAATCTACATGTGCATAGTGGCGGTTTTCTGTGGAGTACTCAATGTGAGAAGTAGCAATGGTAATACCCCTCTCTTTTTCCTCAGGGGCGTTGTCAATGTTGTCATAATCTTTGAGTTCGGCTAGACCTTTGAGAGATAGCACCGCAGAAATCGCCGCGCTCAAGGTAGTTTTGCCATGATCTACATGCCCAATGGTCCCGACATTGACATGGGGCTTATTTCTTTCAAACTTTGCTTTTGCCATATTTGACTCCTATCTAAAATTTTAAAAAGCCACGTTAAGGGATTTGCATCAACTGGAGCCCATAAGCGGAATTGAACCGCCGACCTCTTCCTTACCAAGGAAGTGCTCTGACCCCTGAGCTATATGGGCACTTTGCCAAATCTCCTAACTGGAGCGGGAAACGGGACTCGAACCCGCGACCCTCAGCTTGGAAGGCTGATGCTCTAGCCAACTGAGCTATTCCCGCGCTGGTGGTGAGACGTGGATTCGAACCACGGAAGGCGAAAGCCAGCAGATTTACAGTCTGCCCTCGTTGGCCACTTGAGTATCTCACCGGAGCTGGCTAAGGGACTTGAACCCCCAACCTGCTGCTTACAAGGCAGCTGCTCTACCAATTGAGCTAAGCCAGCATAAAACTTATATTATAGCAACTTCATTGTCTATTTGTCAAGTTTTCTTGACTCCTTAGATTTTGTGGCGTGTAACGCTTTTTAGTATAATGCACGATTCCCCAATAAAAGGAGTGCCTGTGCAAAAAATCTTAAGTCTTGTTTGTTTGTCTTGTTCCATGCTCCTAGGCAACCCCTCAGATTTTAACACCAAAACCACTAAACAAGTGTATTTGCATTTTGTCCCCTCTTCTAAACCAAAGGAAGT